>JBFIEP010000001.1:0-25005 GCA_041603335.1 Elusimicrobiota bacterium
AAGGCCGCTCATCGCGCACCGAACGCCATACTCCGCCGGAGAGCGTTTCCACGGCGTGTCCTTAAACATTCTCAACAACCCGCCCCAGCGCGCACGAACAACAGTCCAGCCCCTTTCGACAGGATGCTCTTCAACAGAATCCTTCTCCAAGGATTCGACCGAGAGCCGCCGACCTGCCGAGAGGATCTCAATGGCGGCGGGCCCCAAGCGAACAAGCCACAACAGCCCGAGAGCTAAATTTCTTCGCCGGGCGTCATTGCCGTAAAACAATCCTCCATAAGGGTCCATCAACTCCCCTTTCGAGAAGGGTTTCCCGTTATAGCGGATCTCAAGAAAGCCCGCACCTTGCCGGACCCGGTAGTCTTTTGCTCCCGCGGCAACCGCCGCCCGCACCCAAAAGAAAACTCCCCGCTTTGGATCAGGGAGTTGGTAGCGCTCAAGCTTCTTTAAAGCACGCTTACGGTCGATGCGAAATCCGCCGCTTTCGACGAGCTCAGCGTCGTCACTCATGTTATTTCAGGGGTTCAAACAAATCGACTTCCATCAACTCGAGGCTCGTGCGCAGCTCGGTACTCTTCCCATCGGGCGAAGCCATCATCGCATCCGACACGGCAATGACCGTATTCCCATCCCACCAGAAATACGTCTCATCGACACGGCGCGGTTCGCCATACATGAGCGATAGTTCAATAACAAGCTCCCCGATCGGCATCTTGCGGGAGTAGTCTTTCGTATAGATGACCTGGATGTGAGCGAGCCGCATTCCTTCAAAACCCAGGCGCATGGAATCCGCCTCGATCGGGAAATACTTGGCCTGCGTACGATCCAGCAGTACCCGCCGTAAATTTCCCTGCGGGTCCTGATACGCACTCCATTTCCGCTTGGGGGGGTATACATATTCGATTTCAGTTATCGAATCACCCAGTTTAAGACTCTCAAGATAACGCTGAACCGTCTCACTTCCCCGGGAAGAGGAAGTGATGAGCAATAAGCAGGGTACGAGCAAGAGGAAGCGTCTCATGGTGTCTAATTACTTCTCGGCCCGGGCGACGAGCCCAAAATCTTTGCGGTAATGCTTGTATGCAATATCTCCGACCTTGGTGATGAATTCCTTGGCGCGGCCGTAACTCGCATTGCGGCCGGTCAGCACCGTAATAACAAAATCGCCGTTGGGGGAATACACAACACCGGCATCATGGCACGAGCGGCGCAGAAGTCCTGTCTTATGAGCGATCTCCCAGCCGACAGGAAGCTTTTTCGCAAGACGCGTTTTTCCCTTCTTCCCCTTCATAATGTCCAACATCAGTTCAGAGGCAAAACTATTTACCAATTGACCGCGATAAGCCTTTTCGAAGATACCCGTCATCTCACGCGCAGTCGTATAGTTCTCGTAGCGAACGCGCCCGCTCGTTAAACGCAGTCCTTCCGGATAAATTTCGGTATAGACCAGCCCCATCGTCGGAAAGAAGTTTTGCAAATACCCCATTCCGACCTCATCGATAAGAAGCAGCATCGCGGTATTATCGGAACGCTGCATCATCTGCTCTAGGAGCTGACGCACCGTGAAGCGGGTTCCATCCCGCCGCCACTTTATCCGGCCGGAGCCCCCCATGCGCGTGCTGCGGCGGAGTTTGAGCTTGCTATGCAAAGAAAGCCGGCCATTGTGAATCTTGTCAAACACCCCGACCATGACCGGAACCTTAATGAGGCTTGCCGAGGGGAATAAATCGTCTGGGTGGTAGGCGTAGGTCCAACCGCGCCCCAAATCCCGGACGATTATCGCAACCCGCGCAGGATAGGCGCGCGCCGCCTTCTCCAGCTCGGCACTCATCTTCTCGAACTCGGGAAGCATGGCGCGATCTTCTTCGGTCAGCGGCCGGGAACTCGCACGCTCGGTGGATTCCGGATGGCTCTCTTCCAAAAGCGAGCGGGCCGGATCACTCCCGACGAAACGATCGGACAGCATGCCGCCGGGAGCCGCCAGCATGTAAATCATCGGCGCAGCGATAAGAAAAATTACGAGGGGAAACTGGAACGAATCAGATGGGACCCAGCTCAAGGCTGAGACAACGCGATCACTAAAGCGCCGTCTCAGCCTCGACCGGGAGCGGGAATTACTTAACTTCTGCGGGCGCCTTCGATTCGAAGACAAGCTCTTCCACCTTCTCGTCGCCTTTGTGTGTGACCCGGATCACCGAACCCTTATCAAACTTCTGAAGCAGGATATCTTCGGCAAGCGGATCCTCAATTAGGCGCTGGATAGTCCGCTGCAGCGGACGTGCTCCGTAATTAGCATCAAATCCTTCACTAATGAGATGCTTCTTGGCACTGTCATCGAATTTAATATCGTAGCCCTGGGCTTCGACCTTCTTCACAACTCGCTTGAGCATGATTTCGAGAATCTTGGTCATTTCCTTCTCGGTGAGCGGGTGGAACACAAGAATTTCATCGACGCGATTAATGAATTCGGGGTTGAAGACCCGCTTCACCTCGTCCATTACCGTACCCTTCATATCCTTATAATCCTTTTCTGAATCTTCCTTCGGAGCAAACCCAAGGGATTTGCCCTTCGTGATCAGACGCGCACCGACGTTTGATGTCATGATAATGACGCTATTCTTGAAGCTGACTTTATGCCCAAGGTTATCGGAGAGAATTCCATCCTCCATAACCTGAAGCAGGATATTGAACACATCGGGATGGGCCTTCTCGATTTCGTCGAGAAGCACGACGGAATAGGGTTTGCGCCGCACGGCCTCGGTTAGCTGACCGCCCTCTTCATAACCGACATACCCGGGAGGAGCACCAATCAAGCGCGAAACAGCAAACTTTTCCATGTACTCGGACATGTCGATACGAACCATCGCGTCTTCATTGCCAAACAAGGTTTCTGCGAGCGCACGCGCAAGCTCGGTTTTTCCGACACCGGTAGGACCAAGGAACACAAAAGATCCGATCGGCTTCTTTGGATCCTTAAGCCCTGTGCGCGAACGGCGGATGGCTTTCGCGATTGCCCTGATCGCCTCTTCCTGGCCGATCAGTCTCTTGTGAAGCTCTTCTTCCATCTTCACAAGTTTCTGTGTTTCGGTTTCGGTCAGACGCGTGACCGGAACGCCGGTCCACTTGCTGACGACATGGGCGATATCCTCTTCGGAAATCTCCGGAGTCGTTTGATCGCGCTTTTCGCGCCACTTCTTCTTGTCGTCTTCTAGAGCTTTGCGCAGTTCTTTCTCCTTGTCGCGCAGGCGTGCCGCTTTTTCATATTCCTGGTTCGCGATCGCCGCAGACTTATCTTTAACGACTTCCGCGATCCCCGACTCCTTTTCCTTGAACTCCGGAGGTGCTTGAGTCGTCTGTAGACGCGCACGCGATCCCGCCTCATCGATCAAGTCAATCGCCTTGTCAGGCAGGTAGCGCTCGGTGATATAGCGATCGGAAAGCTCCGCCGCCGCATTAAGGGCCTCATCGGTGTACTTGGCTTTGTGATGCGCCTCATACTTGTCTTTCAGCCCGTGAAGAATTTGAACCGTTTCATCAACAGACGGCGGCTCAACGAGAATCGCTTGGAAGCGGCGCTCAAGAGCGGCGTCGTGCTCGATATACTTGCGGTACTCATCAAGCGTGGTCGCACCGATGCACTGCAGTTCACCGCGCGCAAGAGCGGGCTTAAGCATGTTGGACGCGTCGATCGCACCCTCTGCCGCACCCGCACCGATCACCGTGTGCAGTTCGTCGATGAAAAGAATAATCGAGTTCCGCGAGCGGCGGATTTCTTCAATGATGTTTTTGAGGCGCTGCTCGAACTCACCGCGGTACTTGGTCCCCGCCACAACCGAAGCGAGATCAAGCGTCAGCACGCGCTTGGAGGCAAGCAACTCAGGGATGTCCCCGGAAACAATTTTCTGAGCGAGGCCTTCGACGATCGCCGTTTTGCCGACGCCGGGATCACCGATGAGCACCGGATTGTTCTTAGTGCGGCGCGCGCAAATCTGAATCACGCGCTCGATCTCATCGGCTCGACCGATGACCGGATCCAAACGCCCGTCGCGCGCGTGGGCGGTGAGGTCGCGTCCGAATTCATCAAGCGTCGGCGTCTTTGATTTTGACCGTGCACCCGAACCGCTCTGGCCGCCTTGCTGCGGACCGCCAACCTGAGGGGATTGTCCTTCACCGAGAAGATTGAGAACCTCTTCGCGCACAACATCGAGGCGCAAACCGAGATTTTCAAGGACGCGCGCGGCGACCCCTTCCTCTTCTCGAATGAGGCCGAGCAGCAAATGCTCGGTCCCAACGTAAGAGTGCCCCATGTGCTGGGCTTCCTCGACTGCGTATTCGAGAACCTTCTTCGCGCGGGGGGTGAATGGAATTTCACCGAGCAGCATAACGTTATCGCCGGTTCCGACGATTTTTTCAATCTCGGACCGTACCCGGCGCAAGTCTACGCCGAGATTCGCAAGGACCTGGGCGGCGACGCCTTCTCCGAGTGCGATCAATCCAAGGAGAATGTGCTCCGTCCCCACATAGTCATGATTGAGTCTCTTCGCCTCTTCTTGGGCGATGAGAATTACACGCTGGGCTCGTTCAGTAAATCGGTTAGACATAGATAATCCCTCTGGTTAATGCGTAATAGACGAACTGCTCGTCAAATACGAGGGAGACGCTTGCGCCTCCTTCAGTATTGTACAACTTTGTTAAATATTCAATACGAAGCTCCTTCCTTAATATAGTGCCGGGGGAAACCGAATCCCCCTCATTGACCTAGATCAACCCGGGGTCAAGGATGTAGAAAAGATCCTAGGCCCCTTTAATTCTGAATTTTCCATACAAGCACTACATATCCATACATTGGGCCGTCGGTCCCATGGGGTGTTGGGCCCTTTAATTTCTCCTATTTGCCTGATCGACCTATAGGTGATTTGAGGCGCTGTTATACAATCGAGAGGTCGCCATGGGAAGCGGCAGACGTGCCGTAGAAGTAAAAATGCCGAACAATCGAGGGAACACATGATTCTTAAACAGTCCATTTCGGGACTTCTCGTAATCACTCTCTGTAGCAGTCACGCCACTCCCGCCTTTAGCCGTACGATCGCCGCGGGAAACACGGCGAATGCAAAGGTCGGCATGCCGGCCGCCATCAACACTCCGGCAACGTCTCTCACCACTCTCCCTCAAAACTCTCCCGCCCTCAACGGCGGGATTTCTTTTGCCCCATCCAACCTTCCCACATTGGATATGGCAAACCCGGCAACCTTGTCGCTAAACGTTACCGGTGTCGCTGGAAAATCTGCTGCAGTCGTTCCCTCGAATGCAGCCGTTATCCGACAACAGGCACCCGCGGGGTCGATCGCGTCCGTTATGCCCGCTCAGCCGGTCGTTCGCCGAGGACGTACGGCGAACGTCCAACTTTCCAATGCCGCTGCCCCCAACGCTGCTAAAAAAGAAACGGTTCTTGGATCGGCCGGTGAGCTTAACGCCGCAACCAAGAAATCAGGATTCGGCCGTGCCGCTCTTGGTCTCTTTAATCGCTTCTTTGACGGATTCGGAAAACGACAGACGCTCAACGGTGCCGATGAAGTAAAAGGGAAAGCGGCACCCGCGCGGCGCGGCGCTCTCGGCGACGTAGTCTTCCACGCTCTTAAAGACGGCAGCGACATCCGCACGCATCTTCCGCGAACTGTCGTTGTTTACGATACCTTCGCAGACAAAGCGCCCCAAGCAACTGTCAGCCGCCTACAAACCCTTATTAATGAAGGCGTACACATTGTTGTTATTTCCGACCGTCCCGAACGCGGCGAAGGGTCGATCGACGAAATTCTCGTTTCTAAACTGAAACCCTCAAAAACGAATCCGATCGCTGTCGCCAGCTATGCCGGTGCGCGCATCTCCTTTAAAGAGTCCTCGAAATGGACCGTCGTCAATGAAGCCGGTGCCTTCCAGGCGTCCGACATTGACCGCTTGGCGGAAATCGCCGCGCGTGCAAGTAGTGCCGTTAAACTTAAGAACACTCCCTCCTACACGGTTTCCCCAAAACAGGGCGACGCCCTCTCCGTTGAATTCCACCTGGAAGGAAAAGACCGGACCGGAAAAATTGTCGAAGCCCGGCGCCGCAATTTCATTGTCCGTTTTAACCGCTCGCTGTCTGCATCCAAGTCACCCTACCGCGCGCAGGAAAACCCCAACGACCCCGCCTCGATTATCATAAACGCCTTGGCCCCGCGGCTCGCATTAGGCCGCATCGACAATGCGCTCAATGAACGCTTTAAAGGCGAAGACCTCACAGGAAAAGGCGACGAGACCATGGTCCTTTTAAGCGCGCGCGGGAACGAATCCTTCATGCGTACGATCACCGCCGATCCGGAATCCGTCCCGGGCTTGTTCCGCAACGCCTCCGTTCTCGACGCAGCCGATGCCGGCGCCCAAGCTTCGCTGCTCGGCGCCGTTGTCGAGGGGTCTCAACAGGCACCCATCGACGTTTCCATGAGCGACATGCGCCAATACCTCGACTTCTGGCGTCCCGTACTCGGCCGCAGCGGCAAAATAGCGAAGAGCAAGAACAACACCTCCGCAGGACGCTTCGGTCTTTTCACATGGCAGGTCCTGCACGACCTCATGACCGACTTCTACGTGGACACCGCCCGCGCCGGAACGAAATACACGAACTTCGGAAAATTCCGGGACTCGCTGCGCATGCGCTGGGCCGGAAAATCCAAGGACGGAAAGTTCCAACGCTATCGCGGTTCCAAGGCCGGAAAGACCGCAAACTCCGAATACCTCCGACACGCAGAACGCTTCGCCGAGAATTTCTGGCAGCGCGAAATCGGCGACTTCCGAACCGCGCAGCTGGACATCCGTGAAAACCTTGTCACTGAAGGGAAGGTTTACACCCAAGTCCCTCTTCGATCGCCGTTCACGGGACACACCTATAATCTCGGCGTTTCCATTGACCGCGTCATGAAGGTAGATACCTCCCAGGGCCGGGAATTAAACGCGACGATTTACCGGTTCGGAAAAGAGGCCGCGACCGACGGCGATGAAGCCCAAGCCCGCGCGGTGGCTCTCGCCGTGCTTCGCGGCTACGGCCGCAAAGGCGTGGACCTAAAGTGGCACCAGGGCTCCATTGAAGGACCGGCGCTGGCTCGCATCACCGTTCAAATCGAATACCTGAAACGCGCCCGGATTTTCGACTTCACGCCGGATGAACTCCTTCAGATTGAAGCCGACGGCTCAATCTCCCAAGGCCCGAAAGCGCTCGAACTCGTTAACGAGATTGAATCCGCACAAGCCGACTACAAGTATGTCGCCTCTAAAAAGAAGAAGAGCAAGGTTGCTCCCAATCCGGAATGGGAGGGAACGGAGTGGGATGTCCGGGGAGAAGCCCTGAGTAACGTTTTTGCCGGGTATTACCCCGACGCCCCAACCGTAGACCGTCTTCGCCCATTTATGAGTGAAGCGACCGCGCTTCGACCGCAGCCGAAATCGGAGCGCAGAGCGCAGATCGAAATTCTCGACTCCAAAATCAACTGGCCCTCAAACGCCAAGACGCCCGACCCGATCGATGAGGACGGGTCCCAGATTGAAGACGATATCGAAGCGACGCCGCGCGTCGTTTTCATCGAAGACATTTTTAATGAACCCGCCGATGACGCAACGGTGGATCGCGTCCAGCGCCTCATCGATGCGGGAGCCCACGTCGTGTTTATGACAGCGCGCCCGCACAAAGGGGAGGATTCCGCTGACAGCGTTCTTCTAGACCGTCTCAAGGTCGGACAGGCAAACCCGGTCATCGTCGCCAGCAACAACGGCGGCCGCATCGCACTCCACTCCCGAGCGAAGGCATCGAAGCCTTATATTGACGACAGCCGGGCCTTTAACGACGAGACGCTCAAAACCTTCGACACCGTGGCCAATACCCTTTCCGGCGATCTCGACATTGAGTTTGAAATCGAAGGAACGGCGTTCCAATACGATATCTGGATTCCGCAATCGGTTTCCGCCGGCGACGTCGCTTCAACCCGCTCAAAGTTAATCCGCGGCTTTAACGCGGCAATGAAAGCGGAAGGCCTCGAGTACACCATTCAGAAGCACCCGAAAAACCCGCGCCAGCTATGGGTCCGCTCCCAGCCGATGCGCATGTCGCTTGACCGCATCTTCCAAGCCCTCGACAAGCGTTTCGCAGGCGAAGAACTTCTCACCCGCCCGGAAACGTTCTTAGTGATCGGAGACTCGAAACGCTCGCTGAAGCTTTCGAAGGCCTGGCCGAAACTGACGACCTTCCGCTCGGCGCAGAACGAAAGCGAGATTTTCGACTACCTCGGAAACATTCTCGGGGATCGAAAACAAAAGCAGGTAGGCGTTAAGCTCGGTGAGATTCGCTCCTACAGTGAGTTCTGGGAACCGATGCTGGAACGCCGTTCCGGAAACTTCGGAAGCGGGGGACACCAAAGCGCCCGAATGACCGAAGAAGACCGCCGCTACCACGGACCGTTAGCGATGTTCACCGGGTCTATCTTCTACAAGTTAATGCCGGAACTTTTCGAGAACGTTTGGCGCGGACAAGCCCGCAACACATCACGGTCGCACGCCATGAAGCGCCTTGAAGATATGTGGCGCAATCCGGAAAAAGAAGGCGTGTTTGTCAGCAAGCGGCAGGCAGCGGTGATGAGCGAGCCCGGCTGGAAAACCCGCTCACGCGGCTACCTGCAGCGGGCACTCACGCTCTTTGGTGAAATTTACGACCGCACGTTCGACCACTACACCGACGCGGCCCAGGACATCATGCACAACATGGCCGCCCTCGCGACCGATCGCCAAAGCCTGATCACGCTCGTTTTCAAGTCAGGCGGAAAGATCTACAAAGTATTCACGCGGCTGCCGCGGCTCATGAAGCATGACACCGTAGACGGTCGGGTGTTGTCGGTAATCGCGTATCGCACCGGAAAGGAGCCTTTCGAAGGCGACGGCGGCGGAATTTACGCGAAAACGCTCGCGATGGCCGTTCTCGCCGGGTTCGCACAGCCCGGAAACGACGGCCAGTGGCACGACGGCTGGGCACAAGGACCGCGCATTTCAAAACTCCACATTCGATTGGAGTACAAGCAGGGAGCGCGGGATCTTTACTTCGACCCGAGCGACTTCTTTAAGATCCTGCCCAACGGCAGCTACCGCCAAGGTGTTGTCGTTAAGGAAATCGCAAATTTGATCGAGCGCATGCGCGCCGATGAAGAGTTTCAAGAGCACTTCAAAGCTGAGAACGAAAAAGCGACCGATGAAGAAATCGCGGAAGCCAAGAAGAAGGGCAAGGGGACTGCCAAAAAACCGGCGGTCCTACAGAAGGGGGCAAAAAAATGACCACGAATATAATGACCCGGGTCTTCCTCGCGATCGCACTCGCCGTGAACGCCGCCTCCCCGGCCTTCGCCCGCACCCTGACCTCCGTTAAAGTTGCGCCAAGCCTCTCTCCTGTCGCTGGACCGACCGCGATTATGGGAAGCAATGGCGTGCAGGGCCAATCGCTTAGTCTCTCGGCCCCAACGCTTGGAACATCGCTTCCAACACTTGCACCGGCACTGATGCCCAATACAGTCAATGCCGCCGTTTCAGAAGCCGCTGCTCCGGTTTCACGCAAATTTGTTCCCACGGCCAGCGGATCCGGCCAAGCACGCGTGATCGAGGCTGCGCCGAAGGCGGCGATTAACGCCGTATCTCCCGCTAAGGGCTCGACGTTTAAACAAGCTGCGGCGAAGAGTGAAACGGTGGAGCATACCGTCGGTACAGTATTTTCAGGCCGCGCCGCGAAAATTACCGGGCGCGTCCTCAACACGCTCTTTGATTTCAGCGGAGCCAAGAGCGCGCTCAACGGCGCAGATCTCTCTGACAATGCCGTCGACGCGGATGTCGACGCCAAAGTAAAAGCCGACGCGGAAGAAGATCTATCAATCGTTCCTGAAGATGAAGACGCCGCCTTGGATCTCTGGTTTGGTAAGACAAACCAAGGGAAACTCTTTGATTCCAAGATTTCGGCCTCCATCCGCCCGATCAACAACAAGGGAAGCGAACGGTTCTGGGGCCAGTATCAGAGGAAAATTCCTATCCGCATCATCGCCGGCGGAAAGGTTCAGTTCATCACGCGCATCGTCAAATCCTACACCCGAAAAATCAAGGACCTTACTTTAGAGGATTATAAAGCGTATTACGGCTCACGCATCGCCGCAAAGAAGGGCGGCGAAACCGACGCGAAACAGCTCCAAAGACTCGAAAACAAGCTTCTCGCCGAAATTAAATGGAAGTCCGAACGGAAACTCAACGCACCGAAGGTCATCAGCAACGAGATGAAGGTTCGCGTTCTCAACTTCCTTCCTTATGATCAAGCCCGCGATCTCCCGGACAACGGCATTGAAAAGACGCCGGCTGTTCGAGATCGCAAGGATCTCGAAATTCCGGCAAAGCTAAAAGACCTCCACCGCCTTTTACCAAGACTCGTCGTCTTCGATCTCCGCCTTTACGGAGACCGCATTCCCTTTGATGTGCTCGAAGACATGGGGAAGCTTCAGAAAGCCGGAATGACCTTCGTCTTCCTTTCAGACAAAACACAAGAAGAAGTCGAGAAGATGATTCGCCGCGACACCCCGGCTCACCAGCAAAACGAAATCACACGCTGGAAATTACTGAGCCTCTCCAACGACGGAAACACCCTCTACGGCTTCTCGGGTTCTTTTGAGGAACTAAAAACCTCCAAGCAGTTCCAAGCCGACCAGCAGGAAATCATCAAGCGCGCCGCAGGAGCGACGGAAGGTGCGGTTGTCGTTACCGATCGCCGCTATATGCTTCAAATGCGCGGCAAGCGCGGCGTTAACCTGGATGAACTAAAAACCGCATTCGAGGCCCAACTAAAACGCTTCGGCATGCCCGAAGGCAGCTACTCGCTTTCCATCGGGGATAAAGAAGGAGCCCCCGTTGTTCAGGTTCGCCCTTCAACCCTAGCCAACTCAATGGAGCAGTTGATCGCTGATCTGCAAGTCCACGAAGGCCTCTACCTGAATCAGGAGCATATCCTGACCGTTACAGACGATCCAGCGATCATGAAGGCACTTCCGGGTGCGAAGCATGCAGCGCCCGACATGCCCAAAGCCACCGACCGCTCCGACTACATTGAAACCGCATTGGCGGCGATGCTTGATACCTACCGCGTCAACAAGGTCGGGGACCTTGCGGCCTCGGCATCTTCGATGAAATCGTTCAAATACCGGCAACTCTACGGCGGCGGCGGCGGATTTGAATACCGCATCTATATGCTCATGGGACACGTCGGGCACGCGGCGCTCGACTGGGCTGTCATGAAGTACAACGAAGACGGAAAACTCCCGCCCTTTGAAGACACCGTGAAGGTTGCCCGGGACATTTGGGTTCGCGAGCAAATCGATGTGACCAACAACATGCTTGAACGCGCTCGCGAAACGAACCTCGGGTACCGCGATGCGATGGAAGCGCGCATGTTCACCATGTACGAAGAACTTCAACGAACGTTGGAGCTCTACCCGATCGCACTTGGAACCGAGCTTCCTAACTTGATGGTGGTCGACCGCTTCAACAAGGTCGGAGAGCCGACCCACCGCGACATCTTCCGCGGCCTGTTCGACTTGGTCGTCGCCAAAAAAGTGAAGGGCGGACTTGAAGTGTTTGTCACCGACTTTAAGACCGGTCAAACACCGGCGCTGCAGCACATGTCCAAGGATCTGCAGGTTTTGCTATACGACTTCTTCTCACGCAAGCTCTGGCCGACCATCAATGCGCCGTATTCATTGGCGCAACCGCTTGTGAAGGTCGTCAGCCGCGTCGTTGCCTTCATCTTCCCGCGCGGCATGCAGGGAAAGACAATCAACGAATTCGACCGCCTGACATTTGAGAAAACCATCAATCTCCTCATGCTCAAAATGCGTAAGCATAGCGGGAACCTTACCGAAGAGATGATGGAGAAAGAACGCCTGAAGGCGGAACGCGAAGCGCGCAAGGAACTCGCAGAAGCCAATAAAAACAAGAAAAAGTCCGATAAAAAATAAGTTTTTTAACTCCTTAAAAAGGAAGGGCCCCGCCGCGGCGGGGCCTTTTTTTTGCCCCTCTGAAGACCCATAAATCCCTAGGCCTTAATCCTTGACACCTCAGGGCCTAGGACCCAGAGTCTAAAGCCTGACCCCTGGTACAATAGTTGTATATGGAAAAGAAGAAATCTATCCCGTCATCCTTTATCAAATCCCTTTCAATCTCTGTCGCTGCCGCCCTGATCGTCGCCTCGCCCGGTCCCTTTGCGACCCGTGCGTTTGCGAAGGTACTAGGGAAGGCTCCGACGAACATCTCTGTTGGCGTGACCCTTGGCCAGATCGGACTACCGGCTCTCGGCTCCCCTTCATTAACGAACGCAAACGCCACGCTTGCCGCGCCGCAGCTCGGAGCCAGCGTTCTTCCGACGCTTATTGCGCCGACATTCACCCAAAGCAAAACGGTCGCCCAGCAGGCGACCGTTTCTCGTTCCGCCGCGCCGGAAGCCGCAATCGCTGCCGAGCAGATAATTTCGATCGCTCCGACATCCGCACGCTCACTTGTTGTTGAAGAAACGGAAACCGCGAAGAAGGAACAGCCCACAACGCTTCAGGACCTGACAGCCGGCGTTGCGGAAATTAAACAAGCGAAGTCGCACTCCGGTGCCCGCGCAGCACTCACAAATCTTTTCACCGGCAGCCGCAAGACAGCGCGAACAGATACGGTTCTCGGCCGTATCGGACAACGCGCCAGTTCCCTTCTTTCGCCTGCGAAATCGCTTAACGCAGCCGATGAAAAATCGTCAAAGAAAACAACGGACGTTCCCGCGCCTCCGGCAGCCAATGACGACTTTCTCGATAAGCAGGCGACAAAGCAGGTCGCAAACCTCGTTGCTGAATACAAACGCATCGATGAAGCCGGACTGTGGGCCGACGCGAAAGAAACCGCGGTTTTCGTTAAAGAAATAACCTGGTTCGCCGCCCGAGGGCGGGACAAGGACGGATCACCGGAACTCTCGATTCAAAAAATCGAGGAAGCACTCGCCGCAGAAGGCATCTCCAACACCGCCGCAGTGCGCAAACAGCTCATCGCTTTAAATGAGTCCACCCAATTAGGCCTCTCGGAACAAAAAGCCGCCGGCGGATCCTACCTCGCCGCAGAGGGCGTTGATGACGACGGCTTTACACCGATGCAGCGAAAAGGTCTTTTCGGAATGCTTTGGTCCCGCCCTTTTGGAATGCTCGGCTTCTCACTGAGCGCGATGGCCTATCCCTTGATGCTCATCGACACCGTTGGAAAATCAACGATGTATGAGCTCTTCTCCTTGGGCGGCATCATCTCCATTGGCGTCAATCTGCTTGTCGGAAAAGTCGGAGACCACCTTCCGCTTAAGAAATACATCGTTTTCAACGCCCTTCTCCGCTCGGCATTAAGCGCGGCCAACGCCGTTCTTTACACGATGGGCTTCCTCAATTTCTGGTCCCTGCTGTTTCTCACCGTCATCAACGCCTGGCAGTTCGCCAGCCTCTTCATTACCGATGACGCGATGATGGCCGAAATCGTAGGCCCCAACCGGAAGAAGATCTTTTCGACGTCCATCCTCATCCGGACGATGGGACTATTCGTCACGATCGGTTCCGGCATTTTCCTCGGAGAATTCATCGTTGATGGATTAGGATTTGTAGCCACCTTCTCAATCGTTACGGTCGCCGCCGCCATCCCGGCCCTTATTCTCTGGGGAGCACTGCCCAACATCGGCGTAAAGGATGGAAACGCGCCGCTTGGAACGGTTCTCGCGAAACTTCCGGGGATGGTTCTCGCCGCACCGGGCAAAGCTTTCAACGCCCTTAAAGGTCTGCCGTGGAAAAAATACGGGTCTTACGCCCTGACAGCCCTCAGCCTGGGTTCGACAGCGGCAGCCTTCTACTTCGGAACCCCGCTAGTGGGAACAGCCATTACAATGACCTACGGCGTCATCGGCGGCGTTCTTGTCGCGGCGGCATCGTCTATCGGACTCGTTGCGGCCAACCGCCTCATGAAGGCGCACAAGGCCGAGCAGTCGGGAGAACCGATCGAAGACAAAGAGGGCGACAACGTTCGCACCGTTCTCTTTAATACCGCGATCATCGGAGCAGCCCTCGCCGGCTACACCTTCATCTACCAGACGCCGTTCTGGTTTGTCGGCGGCGTAACCTACATGCTCACACGATCGGAAATCTTTAAGAAAGTCATCATGCGCCACGGCCTGCTAAAGATGGCGCTGCTCATGGTTATCGCGACGACATTCGTAGAGGTCCCGCTTAGAAACGCCGTGCTGGGTGCACTCTCGGAAGAACTCGTCGGCGAAGCCGGCAAGGCTGCCTTCTACGGAAAGCTGATCGCCGCGTTCACGCTCGGACAGCTCGTCACGGCGACGGGGAATCTTTCCCGGTCGCTGCAGATTGTGGTCAAAAAGCTCGGGTTCTTTAAACTAAAGAAACCGCTCTCCTTCAATCTATACCACACAACGCGCTGGCTCGGCGCCGCGGTACTCGCCGCGTGGGGACTCTACTTCATCGTTCCCGCCGGTTGGCTCGCCATGGCTGCCGCAGCGGTTCCGAATCTCACCGCCCAATTCGGATTTGAGGCCGGAATAAAACTCGGACTCATCGGGCCGTTGCTCGGAATGTTTGCCGGTGCCATGACAGCACTCTGGGGCTACGCACGCCAAGACAAAGGCAAGAAATTCGGCTCAACACTTAAGACGGTGGGAACCATCGGGTTTGTCGCGGCCTTAACACTTCCGATTCTACCCGGACTCATCGCGGCTCTACCCGCAGGCGTCACAACGGCCCTGGGTCTGGCCATTGCCGGCGGAGCGTTCTACAAGTTCTACCAGCTCATCCATGACAACGCCAAAACAATTAAGCCGACCTCGTGGCTCCGCCTGGAAGCGGTGGGACTCGTCGCCATCGGTGTTCTTCCGCTCGTGACAGGGTTTAACCCGATTGCGCTGTACGCCAGCTT
Organism: Elusimicrobiota bacterium; assembly: GCA_041603335.1. GTDB lineage: Bacteria > Elusimicrobiota > Elusimicrobia > UBA1565 > UBA1565 > UBA1565. The sequence goes on from JBFIEP010000001.1 coordinate 15,040, forward strand.
ATTCCTATTCGGAATGACGCATACGCCGGCTAAGTACAATATTGGATCAGCCTACTCGGCTACCGCTAAAGAAGTAGACGATAAGAACTACCAGTTCCTCAGCGCCATTAAGGGAACGTTTGTGGTCATGGCAGGGTCCATTGCCTACGCGATATACGGCCTGGCCAAGGATATACCCGAGATGCTCTGGGACAATCCGAACGCCTTCCCGTTCACCTGGCAGGTGCTCGCGGTCATTTACGGCGCCATTGCCGCCCTGTATGTTTACAGCAGTTACCGGATGAATTTCGACAAGAAGAAAGCATCCGAAAAAAAGACGGAAAAATAACGATTATTTATACCTAGGCCGTAGGTCCCAATAACTCCTAGGCACACAAACACCCTCTGGGCCCCTTATTGGCTCAGGGGGTGTTTCGGGTTTTGAGACACAATTTAAATAGGAGGTGGTTGATGTATATTAATTCCAGAATCGCTGTCGGAGCAACCCGAATGATATCGGGACTGCTCGTTATTGCGATCTGGATTTCTTCAATTGGACCCGCCGCAGCCCAGGCTGCCGGTCCTGTCATAGGCAAAACCGCTGCGGGCGCCATCAAAGCTCCGGCCACGCTCGTCATCCCCTCCATTGCCGCTCCCATTCTCGGAAATACCGCCTCAAATTCAATTGTTCCTGGACTTGAATCAGGAGTACTTCCCACTTTAACTCCTACGATTCTCGCGACACCCGAAAAGGCCGCATCTGTTTCCGTTCAAAAATCCCCTATTGCAGAATCAATTGCTTCGGCAGAGACAAAGGCAGAGGAAGAAAAACCCGCCAAAACCGTTCGTGAACAAGTCGTAAAAGTCGCACAGCAACTCACCCAAACCAAGGGTTCATCCGCTCAAGCTAAAGTCCTAAACACTCTCTATCTTGGCGGACTTAATGCTGCGGACGAATCCAATAATGGCGTCGACGCCTCGGGAGGCACGCCCTCGAAAAATGTGCGCCTGCGCAAACAGGCGCTCGCGGAACTCGTCATTGCGGCAACCCAACCCAAAAGCACGCTCAAGAGCCGCAAGGCTGCAATTCGAGTTATCGCGAAGGTCCAAACCGAAGAAGCACGCGAAGCGCTGGAGCTCGTCGCGGACGCAAACCCCGAGGGAAACGCGCAGGACTATGAGATCCACCGCGAAGCACTCAAAGCCCTTGATGCAAAATTCGGACTCCACAAATCCCTTCGCCCCATCTCAGAGTCGCACAAAAACGAGATTCTCGCACAACTCGCCGCCGACAAACCCGAAATGGTCCTTACCGACTATGACCGCACCCTCGCGGAGACGAAGGTTGAAATTTCACCGGAGATGGCCGAGGCGGTAGCATCTGTCCCTAACGCGGGCGTGGAAATTGCAATCCTAACCGACCGACCCGCGCAGCCGCGCTTTGAAGGCGACATCACCATCTTTCAATCACTCGAATCAATGACGCCCGCTCAAAAGAGCAAGCTCACCGTACTCTCCGATATCGGGTCAAAAACGTCCCTTTTTAACAAAAACGGCTCACCCCAATTGATCGGTGAAGTAAGGACCGAATTAACCGCTCAACAGCGGGAGGTGCTCGGCAAGGCTTCAAAGGCGCTTCAGGAGCGGTTCGGGGACCAGGACTTTCTTGGCAACACGGAAGTCTATGAAGCCGATTCCTACGAACGCTTTCTCCCCAAATCCCTAAGCGATGCGGAAATTGCGGAAGCCGGATTGCTGGTAGAAACCATCCTCAAGGCGGACGGTGTTCTCGACGCTCATATCGTCTCCCGCCGGCCGCTGGGAAAAGGGGACGTTCCCTACGTTCGCGTTAACATCGTTGATAAATCCGCTTCCGCAGCCCGTATCCGCAAGGATGTCCGCTTTCTGGAACGGGCCCGCGACGTCATCCGCTTCGGCGGCGGGACACGCGCGCTGAAGTTCGCTAAGAAAATTTTCTCCCGTTTCCCCCGGCGGCCTGTGACCGCGAGAAAAACCGTCGTTATCGGCGACAGCTTTATGCCCGAAGTCGTCGCTCCGGGATCTGACGCCCTGATGGCAAAAGGCGCCCCCGAAGCTCTGTCCTTCGCCGTCGCGGGAGTCGCGAGCCCCCGCGTCAACAACGTGTTCGTTTGGCCCACCATGGGGGAAACCGCTTCGCTAGAAATTCTCGGGGCCATCGGAACGAAAGCCGTAAGCGATGTCGATAAAAAAGGCGTCGCGGGTCTCTTCGCGCAGCGAACGATTGCGATCACAACCTTTATTCTCACAACAATTGCGTTTACAGCCATCGCGGTTCCCGCCATCGGGTGGGTCGGCTACGGAACGGTCATGGCCGTGGGTGCGTTAGCCCCCATTGCCGTGGGTCCTCTTAACGGCTGGATCGTCGATAAGCTCTCAGCCCGCAATTCGATGATGATGAATCAAACCGCACGCGTACTCCTGGACTTCCTTCCCCCCGCGCTCGTCTTGCTGGGAATGGTGAATACGCCGATGCTTATCGTCGCGGCGATCGCGAACTTCTGGGTTCTTTCCTCGGTCATGACGACCGAGGGCGCCTACATTAAACGCCTCGCCGGGAAAAAATACGTGGGTCCGATTAACAGCCTGCTTTGGATGAACTACCTGGTCGTTCAGGTTGTCCTGGCTCTCATCCTTGGGTTCGGAGCGGTCGTTGGAATCGTGGGGCCTATCAATGCCTACTTCATCGCCGCCGCCATCAACGCCTTTATTATTATGCCGATCGTCTGGGTTACGATGCCGAACGCAAAACCGATCCCAAAAACATTGTTGGGCATAGAATCGGAAATGCAAGGACTGAAAGACGGCCCTCGCCTTAAAAATCTCGAGAAAGCCCTGAATGAAAGAGAGTCGGCTTTAAACAAAGAAGTCGACCAATTTGAACTTGCCCTCGCCGATCTTGAGAATAATAAATCCCCCGATGTTGAGACAGAGCTTCGCGTAACCCGTGAAGACCTTGCCGCGATGCGCGCGGAGCTCGCCCGAACACCGGCACCTTCCTTCACTCTCGCCCAGCGAAAGACAAATCTCAAAATCAAAATCGCAGCCGGACTAAAGCAATACGGCATTGGATTCGGACTGCTCGGGGCATCAGTCCTTAGCTACATTTTCCTATGGGCCTCCCCGGTTCCCATTGCGATCGCGTTGGGCTATCTTGTTTTACGCACCGACGGCGCAAAACTGCTGTGGTCCGGTCGCGGACGCGATATCAGCAAACAGGAATCCCAACTCGTTGAAACGATACGCGCGCTGGAAGCGGAAGGCAAAACGGATTCGAAAGAACTAAAAGAGGCTAAGTCGGAACTCACCCGCTGGAAAAAATCTCCCCGCATCGCGATGCTCTATATCGCACTCGGCGCGCTGACGCTCGGTCCGCTGCAAAGCTTCGGGATTCCCCGCTTCACCGAAGCCGTGACGGGACTGCCGATGTCTTCGCCTGAATCCTCGCTTCTCTTCGGCCAATACCTGGGAGCCATGTTTTTTGGAAGCCTGATCGCTAACGCGGCCCAGGTGCGGCTTCCCGAAATTCACGTCCCTTTGTTCGGCCGCATCGGAGGCCACCGCTTTGTACAAGGACTCGTTGCGGCACTCGCACCCATCTGGGTATACACCAGCCTCATTCCGGGAAGCGTTGTCGCTTCCGGCGCGGCACTCATTTTAGTCAGCGCACTTATGGCCATGGCCGCAAAACTCACAAACCGGGCGTGGATAAAAATTCTTGGACTCGGAATGGCGGGAATCTGGCTTCCCTATCTTGCCTGGGGCTCAGCCTTCCTATCACCCGGATTAGCGATGTTCCTGTCCGTGCTGCTCGCGGGGATGGTCTACGGCCCTGCGTTTGTTTCACTTAAAACGATTTTCGAGGGGAGTCTCCAAAAGAGTCTGCTTGGAAAAATGATCGGTGTTCAAGGCTCCTTGTTGAGTACGGCACGGGCCATCTCCATTGGCGGAGCGGCAGCGATCTATGGGGCGCTAAACCCGGCATTTCCGACATTTTTGGGGGTGCTGGGAGGGTTCTACCTCTTAATTGGAATCGCCTTCTGGATTGCGCCGCGCTTCTTCCCCGCCTTACCCAAGACCCACCTCCGGCCAAACGACCGCCGCCGCTAAACAACTTTTAAAAAACGGTTTTCCACAATTTGATACGATGGTGGCTTCATGGCTTTAATTCTCATCGCGGAAGACGATCCCGATATCGCCGGCATGCTGCAGGATATTCTTCAGTCCAAAGGACATCAGGTCGCAATTTCGGTTGACGGTGTCGAAATGATCGAACGCGCCAAATCGATTCAACCCAAGATCATTGTCTCGGATGTCATGATGCCCGGAGCCTACGGATCTTCTGCCTATAAATCCCTACAGGATGATGAATTTACCAAAGGAATTCCTATTCTTTTTCTTACCGCCATTACCCCGGAGCAGGCGGCCAAGGTGATTCCCCGCGCCGACGATATTCGCGTTCTTCACAAACCCCTCGACTTACCGGCATTTTTGACCACCGTTGACGAACTGCTTGCTCTAGCAGACTCCAAGTAACCAAGATTGCATTGACAAGGCACGCGGTCCCCGCTACACTAGCCAAGCACCCCGCCGAGTAGGCGCCCGCTGGATTGGGCGTTTTCGAAACTGTTTGACATCTATGATTCGCAACCTTATCGCCTCTGGGCGCTGCCTTTCGGCCGCCTTTGCGGTCGCGTTTTGTCTAGCCGCGTCGGCTCGTCCGGCGGCGGCCGCTCCTACGTTTACTAATTTACATGAGGTTTCTATTACGACTCATGTCGCCCAGTCGATTACGCCGATTATTACCGGCGGCTACCGTATGTATCTAACAAGCGGCTCGTATCAAATTGTCTCGGCATCATCGACTGATCTCGTGAACTGGACGCTCGAATCGGGAATTCGACTAACAACATCTCCAGCGAGTGTAGACACGTCTTCAATCACGGCGGTGTCTGTTCACATGTCTACGAGTTCCGACTTCTACCGTATGTACTATGTTGGAATCAGTTCCGTCAGTAAATACAGCATCCTCAGCGCGACCTCGACCGACGGTCTAACATTCGGCAAAGAGTCCGCTTTCAAACTGCAAATCGCAACCGGCGCGGCGCATATCGGACAACTTCACGCTTTTGATGCGAGTCCAACGGAGTTGGCCCTCTTCCATGTCGCCGAAAACAATAACGGAAACAATCCCGCCAACTATCGCGTTTTTGTGTCGACCTCTAATGACGGGGGGCTAACCTTTTCAACCTCCGCATTAGCTCTGGGAAATCAAGCTCTCGGGGTTTCGGTCTCGACGCTCACCGATGGAAAAACCCGGATGTATTACACCCAGCCGCTTTCGGGGAATGCAACCGGGGCTCAAGTGTTGTCCGCTATTTCAAGCAATGGATTGTCGTTCACGGCCGAAACAGGGGTCCGTCTATCAACGACCGCCACCACAAACATCGGCCCTCCTATTGTTTACCGAAGTACCAATGGTTTTCAGTGGAACCTCTACTCTAGCTTCACGCAGGACGGCTCCTCCATTGCTCAAGTATCTAGATCACTTGCCAAGACTCCCGTCATCAATTCTTTTTCACCCAGCCAGGCCAATAAAGGCCAAATCGGAGTTGCATACACAATTACCGGAGAGATTTTTGACACCACGGCAAACCCCACGCTGACCTTCACCCAATCGGGATCCAGCTTCTCCTTCTTCACCATCGCGACCATTACTGATCTCCAAATTGACGGAACCTTTGATATGAACGGGATTGAAACGGGATTCGTCAATCTGTTTGTCACCAATTCCGACGGAGGCCAAGGCTCCGCGACCAGCGTGATGGAGGTAAAACTCCCTCCAGGGTCGGTCACCATTGTTGACAACCTTTTCCGCCCCTTAAAAGGGGGCAGTGCAGCCATTGAAATTCAAGTTTCCGAAGCCGGAGACATCGTCGCGCGCCTCTACTCCGTATCGGGAACGCATGTGGCCACACTCATGGACGGCCCGGCGCCCGAGGGTGCCACCAATCTTACCTGGAACGGCCGCAATGCTTCCGGGGCGGTTGTCGCGAGCGGGGTCTACCTTCTTTTTGTTTCCGGTCCCGGGCTTAATACCGTTCAGAAAATGGTCATCATTAAATGAGGTCTTTATTCATCCTCTTGCTGGCACTCACTGCGGCCACCCCCGCTGCAGCTTCGGGGGGGCGCACCTCGGCTATTTTTCTTCAACGGACGCTCGGATCTAAGGCCGCCGCGCTAGGATCTTCCTTTGTTGCGGTTAAACATAGCGCCGAATCAATCCAATATAACCCTGCCGCCTTGACCACGGTCCACGGCCGTACGCTAAATACAACCTACGTCAATGCATTTGGGAACACGAATTACGGCTTTGTCGGATACGTTCAGCCCCTCCCGTTGGGAAAGCTTGCTGTCAGCGGGGTCTACTTTAACGCCGGTCCCCTCGAGCTTAACTTGTCTAATGGCGGAAAGGGAACGGTCGTCGCCGAAGAGGATCTTGCGGCAGCCGTTTCCTACGCCATCCCCCTGCCGTTGGGATTTAGCATAGGAGCGACCTACCGGCACGTACGCCTCGAACTCGCCGAGGCCGCTACCGCAACGACAAACCAAATGGATTTTGGAAGCCATTGGAAAACACCGATTCCCGGGGTCAGCATCGGCGCCTCTCTTCAATACATCGGACCCGATATTGTTTTCGAGGAGGCAGGCGATCCTCCCCCGCGGACATTCCGCTACGGAATCGCGGGCCGGTTTCCGGATGTCGACATCAGAAAACTAGATCCGGGAGTTGATGTCCAGGCCTTTGATGTTTTAGCCACCGTTGACATCGTTGAGACCCTGCACGAAATTCCATCCCCCCGTGCCGGACTGGAAATGGGAATCACACCCCATTCCATGAAACGTGTTGCCGTCCGCTTGGGCTGGGTGGCGGGACGATCCGCCGAGGGGATGACATTCGGTTTCGGCTATATGGGGGAAAAGGTGGGCGTCGACTACGCCTTTGGAAGTTCCCAAGACCTTGGGAATCTTCAGAACCTAACCTTCACGTATTACTTCGATAAACCCGGATCGAAGATCTAAATTACAAAACGCCGGCGCGCTTGAGATCCATTTCCAGCACCTCTGCTGTGGTAAATCGAACCGCGTTCCATCCGAGTTTTTTTGCCGCCGCGACATTTTTAGAAAGATCGTCAATAAATAAACAAGCCTTGGGTTTCACATCCGCCATTTTCGGTCCCGTGCGGTAAATCTCCGATTCCGGCTTGCGGGATTTGACCTGATAGGAAAGCACCGCGCCCGAAACCTTTTTAGGAAACGCGTAACGGCGCTTGATCGAAGCGTAGTGAAGCCGATTTGTGTTGGAAAGCAGATAGGTCGGCACCCGCCTGGACACGCGTTCCAATAGCCGTATCGATGGGCGCATAAGACGGAAGTGACCGCACCAGATTTTTTCAAAATTGGAAAACCCGCCCTCGAATTCCATTTCATCGCGCAGCGTCTTATAGAGTTCGCGCGGCAATATATTGCCTCGCTCGATTCTATCGATAAGCTTGCCGTTCCAAAACAAGCGGGCGATTTTTAACGGGTGGCGGCGCGCGGCCCAGGCCAAATCACGCAGAACAAGCCCTCCGTCGAATTCGACGAGAACATTTCCGATATCGAAGAACACCGCCTCGATCTTTGAAGTCTTGCTGGCCATTCGTTATTGAGTTACAGTAGCTTTATGAAGCCCGAAGAAATAGATGAAGCACTTCAACTCCTGGCCCCAATCGTCAGCCACGAACTTCGCAATCCGATGGCCGTGATTAAGAACTCGTCATATTTTATCAAGACCAAGCTCGGGAACCTAGACGTTAAAGATGAAAAAATCGCCCGGCACCTCAGTATTATCGATGTTGAACTGGTAAATGCCAACAATTGCCTCGAAGAAATACTCCTCTACGCGCGGATGCCCGAAGCCAAGGTCTCTCCCCAGAACCTCAACGACCTCATCAAGGCGGCGCGCCTGGCCGTAGAGCTTCCAGACGGTGTCCTCATAGAATCAGAACCTGCCGGCGAGGAAACCAAGGTCGAAGCAGACCCTGAACTTGCCGCCCGAGCCATCATGCACGTCATTCGCAATGCCGTCCAAGCGGCCTCTGCCGATGAAGATGCTGATGTCGCTGTTTCCGCCGACGACGACGGCACCGTTTTAGTTGTTGATTCCGCCAAGGGCGGAATCCCCGAAAAGGCCCTGCCGCGTCTCTTTGAACCCTTCAACACGACCAAGCCCAAGGGCATAGGGCTCGGACTCGCCTACGCCACCAAGGCGCTCGGGCGCATGGGCGCGACCCTAATACACAAACCCGGGGATGAAACCGTGTTTGAAATTAAGTTTAAGAAGGCTTAAAGAAGCCAGCGCAGTAAACGGGCGGCCGCCCGCTGCAATCCCGAGAGGGGTTTATTCGCCAATTCCTTCATTGTCTCGAGCGTGAGCAGGAAAGCATTCTTGTAATGCTCAAGGGAGAACTCGGCGATGGTATCGTTTTCAGAATGAATGATGTCCCAGATGACTTCGTTTGAAGCCCCCATCACGGTCATGCCTGGGATTCCGTACCGGCGAAACGTCGAAGAATCGCTGTCGCCGCCGCGCAGAACCATTTCCTGAAGTGCGTACCCGGTACGCACAGCAACGCTTTTTATCAAAGAAAGCAGCGAACGATCCGAATTGTTTTTCCAAGAGAATGTGCCGTCGACCGCGAGCGTGTCGAGATTTATCATCGCATCGATACGACTGCGTTCCGCCCGGTCCATGTTCCTTAGAAAGGCTTTCGATCCGAGCAATCCTTCTTCCTCACGGGCAAACCCGATGAAGACGATCGTGGCATCGGTCGCAAGATCATGCATGGCCTGATAGAGGTTGGCGACCATCGTCGCCCCCGTCCAATTGTCGATGGTTCCCGCGCCGCGGTGGACCTTGTCATGGTGACCGCCGACGACAATGACGCGATCGCTCTTTCCCGGCTTCACGACATAAATGTTATTGCGGCCGCGGCCGACATCCTGTAAATGGATCTGATCACGGGACGCTCCGGCACGTTCGAAAAGCTCTACGAGAACCCGCTCTCGTTCGGGGTTGGTCAGGGGAGAGAGCGCGACGGAATCATGCAATTGATCATCGGTCGGCACGCCCAAAACGCCCAAGCGCGGACGTCCCGCTGAAAATCGGCGCTTGGCAAAGGAGACGAAGGATTCCGGCGACTCGTGGGTGCTGGCGGCAGAGGCCGAGGGACCGCCGTCAAATAACGCGGCAAGACGGTCTTTAAAATTATTGCCCTCGGCGAAATCGCGGCTCAGGGCTTCAAAGAGGGGTCTGCCTTCGGCGTCGGGGCCCAAGGCCTCAATCTTTTTTGCGACACGAATTCCCTCGGGACCACCGCGTTCCCGCAACGTACGAACAAGGCGATCACGCTTTTCTCTATCACCTAAAGCCTCACCGACAATCCTTGCCGCATCAGGACGGCTCGCCAGTGCGGGAGACGCTGCCGGATTTCCCATCGGAGTCAAAGCGGGGAGGGTCTCGCGGGAGAGATATTCGACGGCTGCCGATTCTCCGGTGGGGAATAACCCTTCAGCTGGCAGTTGAATTAAATCTATATCGGGAAGTACGGTCCCGAGCCGAAGAGAAAGATGGTCCACCTGAAAGCCAATCGCTCGAACCGCTCCTGCGGCTACCCCGATAGAAGCTGGTGCAAAGGCAGGGGGCGTCATCGCCTTTCCCGGACCACGGAATGCAGTTGGTGCCGCTAGACCCGGGACAGAGAGTGTTAATGATAAGACGATTGAAAGGGCAGCTTTCCTCATAGTAATCCCACAATACAAAGCTGTCGGAAGTGCTCTATGAGCAGAAAGTCCCAAATCTCTCAAGGCATAGGTCCCAACCGCTTGACAGTTCCCAGATCAGGC
>JBFIEP010000002.1:0-23953 GCA_041603335.1 Elusimicrobiota bacterium
GCAGCCGTAAGGTGTAAAACCGGAAAAAGACGACTAACGGCTGGAAGCCAGCACCGTCATCCTCTGGAGCAGGTCGACAGGCAAGCGGGCGGTCACCACGCAGCCCCGCTCTTGGGAATACTCCGATTCCACGAGATCGGAATTTCCAAAAACCGCCTTCACGCGTTCCCCGAGGGCTGACCCCTCGTCGAGGGCCTTTTCGATGCCTTCCGAACCGGCCAGCAGAGCCATCTGATACCGCGCCTTCAAGAGTGTCGCCTCTAAGGCTGCGCGGTCGCAATCGGAACGGCTCGCCGTGTTCATGACCGGCGGAGCAGGGACCGTCGATTTGATTGCCGGGCGCACGGACGGTAGGGGGCGGCGGTCGTCTTCATGGATGATCGCGCCGCCGACACCGCCCAAGGCGCCATTCAGCAAAAGGGTGAGTGCGGCAATCGAAACGGTCTTTAACGCTGAAATCGGTTTCATGACACTATTTCTCCCTGTCCCCAGTTTGGCCTATGGATTTCAGGGGAGCGTCAGGAGAAGCTCAGATAACGATCAAATAGTTGCCGTTGAAGAAGTTGAATGAGAATTGAAAATTTCTTGTGCTCCTCCTGATTTTCAAACCCCACGCTAATACCAAGGACAGGGAGGAGTTATGCTGCCGACCGTTTTGATCGCCGATGACGACAAAAGCCTGCACTCGGTAGTTAAGCGCATGCTCAAGGATACGCCCTATAAGCTGCGCAGCGCCTACAACGGAATGGAGGCCCTAGCGGCAGCGAAAGCTTCGCCTCCCGACGTGATTCTGTTGGACATTAACATGCCCGACAAGGATGGTTTAGAGGTGCTTGCAGAATTGCGCGAAAATCCCGCCACCCGAAACATTTGCGTTGTTCCCGTAAGCGAAGCCCCCCTGCAGTCCAATCGTATGGATAGATCGTCGTTCCCGGTCCAGGATTGCATCCCCAAGCCGTTTGACGCAAATAAGCTTCAGGAGCGAATAAGCCATGCGCTTAGACATAGTGAGGAAATTTTGCCGGAGGCGAACCGCGCCGTACTTCCCTTGGAATCCCAGCTGGAGAAACTGAGCAATCAAACGGTAAGGAGGGGCCGGCAGATTAACGCCGCTTTTGAAACGCTTTCCCGGCGATTGAATAAGCTTGAGCAGAAGCAAAACGAGCCTCCCAAAAAGGCCGCACCTTGGTCGTGGCATCATGCGCCGACGGCACTTGCCGGCGTCGCTTTAGGAACCCTTGTAACGTTCTCCCTGCTGCACCATGCGCCGTCTAATACACCGATTCCTCTCCAAGCGTCCTTTGCACCCATAATTCCGGCACAGCAAACATCGGCCCCCGGCCTGCCCCCGGCAACCGCTAAGAAAAAGCCGCGTCCTATAAAACAGGGGAATTTAGCGCCAAAGGGTCCGGTGTTGAGATCGATCCGCAGGCAGCATTTCCGCGTTACGCTTAATACCACTCAACCGGTTCATGGACGGGCTGTGTACAGCCCCAAGGAGAATGCGGTGGTTCTAGAGCTGCCGGAGACTCGCAGCGGTCTTAAGCGGAGAAATCTGCCGGGCTATGGAAAACTGATAACAAGGGTTCGCGTTCTTCCAACTAAAACAAAATCATCTCAGGGAACGCGGGTAATGATTTATCTTGCCAGGCCTGTTAGCTACAAGATAACGCAGAACGGAAAGAAAATCCTCGTCGATTTCTTTTACGGCGGCCGGGTCATGAAATAGGTTTCTTTCGGAAGCTTCGGGAATTCCGTCTGCAGCTTTATTATTGAGGTGGACTATATGAGACGGTCGATAATAGTGGTGGGCGTTGCGGCCTCAATCCTATCAGGAAGCATCTCGACGGCGGCGGCTTTCGGCGGTTTAAGGAGTGCTGCAAAATCTTTTTCCCGCGCGGCCCAGAAAGAAGGTGTCGTGCGGCTGGCCGTTTTACCGTTTCGCCCTATGGATGGGTCCAGCCTCATCGAAGGAGTTCGATTGTCCGAGCGCCTGATGACGAAAATGGCAGGCAACGGAAGGGTCGATATCGTGGAACGAATGCTGCTGCAGGGCCTTATTGATGAGCAGTGGCTGGGATCGACGGGAGTATTTGACGCCCAGCAGTTAGGGCGTTTGGGAAGGATGCTGCAAGCGCAGGCGGTCGTTACCGGCACTTTCGCTAGAGATGGAGAGCGGGTGGAAGTACATGCCCGGTTGGTACATCTTGAAACGGGTGTTATCCTGGTGGCCAAGAGCATGCGGCTTAAGCGCTACGACTATCCGGCCGCAGGAGGGGTAATCCCCGACAGGAAGGTTCTAAACGGCATGCAGGATTTCCGAAAAAATATTTCCTTGAATTTCAAGGAAGCAAAACAGCCGCAAAGTCCGTCGTGGAAGATCGACGCGTCCGATCTTCGGGATTCCGCCGGCGACATCGGCGATGAAACCTGCTTAGGCGCGGCGCGGCGGATTGATGCTCTCCAAGAGAAAATTCTTGCTTTGAAAGCGCGGTACTGGGCCGAGGAGGTTAAAAAGGCCGGGATTTCCGGGGAACAGATCAATATTCGTCCCGGAGCGCTCATTCAAAATCCCGTTCTGCGAAACAGGTTTCAGCGCATGTTCGAGTCTGCTGTTAAAAAAAATGCGCCGCCCTTAAGCAGGTCTGAAGCAAATCGTTTTATGAAGATCGACAGTGAAGCTTTTTTGCTGTCCATCCGATGCCCGCTTAACGGGAAGAAGTTTTGATAGGCGAACGCCGCGGCAGGACTTCTAAGCGCCTGATTCCAACTCGGACCAGCCAAGCTCGCTGGCGATCTCGGCACACAGCTTATCCACTTTCAACGAGAACCGCTGCGAAATAGCGTCCACCTGGATGATGGAATTGGGAACCGCGTCGTTGATGGATAGCGAGGCCTCGGCGTCACTCGGATCACTCTTGTCTTTTTTCATTCGTTTAATCAAATGATGGAAGACCTCCTGAAGCGGCGGAAGCGCCTCGGACAACTCTTTGCGGGCGGCCTCGATTGATCCATCGTGTTTTTGAAGAATCTTCCTGGTGATATGACGCATCAACTCCATCGAATCGGAAAAGGGAGGGAGGCCCGAAAGATAAGGCTTGAGGCGATACCCGACAGGACACGCGCTTTCAAACACGGCAAGCTGGACCAAGGTCGCACCGACTGTCATCAGATCCCACTCCACTGTTTGCGACCGGCCCTCCGCATCAATGGCCGTAGCCTTAACCCTTTCAATAGACCGCCTTGAACGCAGCTTCCCCATCGTCCCCTGCAGCGAAAGCGCGGGCGGGCAGCAAGCAATTCCCCCAGGCAGGGTACACGACGGACACTTATGAAAAGGAAGCATGGTCCAGGGCTTGGGCTTCTCCCTTCTTGAAGGAACGTGGGTTCCCGTTTCCTTGCGCTCGATATGGAGATCTTCTACCGTTCCATCCTCGAACTCAATCGAAAACTGTTGGTACCAGGTATCGGGAGCGTCTTCTCTATCCATTCGAAGGTTTTCCTACTCGGACGAGTCGTCCCCGGAATCGCCCTTTCCGCCTTCTATTTGGCGAACCATCTGCATCGTAAGGAGTTGGGCCTGGTCCTCCGCCTCCTTCGCTTTATCTTTTTCCTTCTCGCTCTCGTTGTAGTAGTACGCGGCCCCGCCCACATGACCCGTTGCGGCCAACACTTTGGCTTTCGTTTCAGCTTTTTCCGCCTTTTTCTTGTGCCTGGCCGCCTTCATAACAAAACTCTGGATTTGGTCCTGCAAAGTAATCGGCTCACCGACTTCCGGAATTTCCCCGGCAGGTGCTCCCCCTCCGCTGGAACCACCGCCTCCGCCGCCCCCGTCGCCGGCTCCGGCTCCGGCCTTATCAGCGGCACTGGCCGCAGGCGCGGAAACCTTCCTCCCGGGAAGGGACCCCCCATGCACAAAGCCAAGGCTGTCGCGACGCGTCCGGGACTGCGCCGATGAGGTCGCCTTAGGTTTGAGACTCCGCCTTCTCTGTCCGAGCTGCAAATTTTCCGCAGTCGCGGATGTGTCGCGCTTGAAACGAGCCTCACCTTTCTTTTTAACGGATGACTTTCCGCTAAAATCACTCAAACGCCCCATGCCTTCACCGAAAGAAGGTTTTTGACTACTGCCGGCCCCCGTGTCGCCGCCGTTCATCCACACATCGTTTCCTGTAGACAACTCGGGTTCCACGGAAGAGTCTCCTTCATCCGAGCCGTTGACATTCAAATTCACCGAGACATCTTCCGGCATGTAATCGCCGGGATTCTCCGCCCTGTCCTTCGCCCCGGCTCCTCCGGTCTCACCGGAAGCCCCCTTCCCTCCGCCGATCAGGCTTAACAGATCGCCGCGCTTGCTGCTTAAATAGCGAACACGTTTTCGAAAGCCCCGGCGGATATGAAGTCTGGATTTTATTCCGGCTAAACCCTTAGCCTTAGGCTTCGCTGAGGTATCGAACTCAAAAACCGTAAGACCCAACACACCCAAACCAAGACCGATGCCCATTCCAATTGTGAGAACGAAAGCTGCGGCCTTTCTAGCAGGAGAATGCAGGAGCCTCCCTAGACTTGGCGAGGTTGCAGCTCCAACGACAGGGCTCTTCGGCGCGCCCGACTTCAGCCCCTTAAGCCTTGGAATCTCCGGACTCTCTTCAGACATGATTATTCAGAGTGTAGACCCGCCCCGCAGGAGTGTCAATAGAATGGTCTGATTAGCTTTTAAATTACTGGGTTTTCAACTTTTCAAAATTTCACCGGGGACCACGGACGGGAAAGGAGTCCTGAATTATTTTTGTTACCATGGACTTTCATGTTTCCTCACATAGGGGTCTGCTGTAAAACACCATAAAGCCGTGGATATCATTGATCGCGTTTTAAACGAACTCGGGAAAGGCAATCCGCTTTTGCGCAGCAAGAAACTTGCGTGTGAAGGGAGTCGGCGCTTCCCCGGAAACGCGGCAATCCTCAAGCGATACCACGCTGAAGTCCGTTCGGGATCCCGGGTCGAAAACGCAGCGATTGAACGCGCGCTGGTCTTGAACAAGGTACGCTCGGAATCCGGCGTCGTTACGATTACAGTCATGACCAAGCCGTTTCCATGCCCGGGACGCTGCATCTATTGTCCGACCGAAAAGAACGTTCCGAAGAGTTATTTATCCAACGAACCCCCTGTTCTGCGCGCGCTGCATACAAAATACGACGCCTACGGACAGTTTTTGTACCGCTTAAAAGCGCTCAAGAATACCGGACATCGCTCCGGGAAGATCGAACTGATTATTAAGGGTGGAACCTGGTCGTCCTACCCAAGGGAGTACCAGGAATCGTTTATCCAGCGCTGCCTGGACGCCGCCAATGAATCAACGTCGGACTCGCTAAAAGCGGCGCAAACCCTCAATGAATCCGCTCATCATCGCGTCGTCGGACTCACCATCGAAACGCGCCCGGATTCGGTAAGCCCCGGCGAGATACAACAACTGCGCACCCTGGGCGTGACGCGGGTTGAACTCGGCGTGCAAAGCCTCGACGACACAGTCCTGAAGGCGAGTATACGCGACCACGATGTCGCCGGCGTGCGCTCAGCGACCCGGCTCTTAAAAGACGCCGGCTTTAAAGTCGCCTTCCACATGATGCCCAATTCCCCGGGCGCCGACCCCAAAAGCGATCTGGAAAGTCTACGACGGCTTTATGATGATCCGGACTTCCGTCCCGATGGACTGAAGATTTATCCCTGCGTCGTTGTGGATTCAGCTCCTTTATACACCTTATGGAAAAAAGGGGAGTACCGCTCCTACGAGGATCAAGCACTTATTGATTTGTTAGTTGAGGCGAAAAAACACGTGCCTCGTTATACCCGCCTAGAACGCGTGATCCGCGACGTGCCCGCCCCCGACGTTCAGTCGGGATGCGCGACGAGCAATCTGCGGGAACGTGTATTGGAGAAACTAAAAGAAGAAGGATTCAGCTGCCGCTGCATCCGCTGTCGGCAAATTCGCGATTCAGGAGCCGGACAGTTCAATTTTTTTAAAGAAGAGTTCGACGCCTCGGGCGCACGGGAGTTTTTCCTAAGCTTTGAAGACGCGTCCCGCAATCGCTTGGCGGCGTTTCTTCGCCTAAGGATTTCGGCGGATCGTGCCGACGTGCGCGAACTGCACACCTACGGATGGCAGCTGCCGGTAGAACCGGGCACGGCAAATGACACCTCCGGACAACATCGCGGTTACGGCCAACGATTGCTAAAGGCCGCCGAGGACCTCGCTTTCGAGCGCTTCGGCTGTCATACAGTTCGCGTAATTTCGGGAGTCGGCGCGCGAGGATATTACCGGAAACTCGGTTACCGGCTTGAAGAGTCGTACATGGTCAAGGAGCGGTCTGGGGCGAAACATCCGCCTCTTTAGAGGTTAGCTCGACGGTCATTCTCCGGACACCACTCTCATCAATCGCCTTGTAGTACACCGGAAGCCCTTTCACTTTCCGAATCATTTTCCCCGACCCCGCGAAATCGGCGAGATGCCGGGGCCGCTGGAAGAACAGAACAACATGGCGGCCTTTGACGCGCTCTCCTTCTTCACCGTCCTCTTTAAGTTCGAAATGGTCGTAGCCCGGAACGTCCTTTAACCACGAGAGACTTTTCCCTAATTTCTTTATGAATTTCTTTTTTCGATTCTGATCGACCGTTTCAATAATTAACGCCGATGTTTGATCTCCAAGGACATTAACCGCGGTTCGGCTCATGTCGAGCGGACGGTCAACGGCAAGCAGCAGTCCCGATCCCCAAACCGGAATTCCGATACTAATCGCAATGGAAGTCAAAATCGCCATCCCGGCACCGGGAGAACCGGGGGTTCCCAACGATGACAACAACAAGGTGCCGATAATGAGACCGGTGGTCACCGGTGTCAGCGCGATTCCGAAAACCTGAGCGAGAAACAGCAGCGCGATGACTTGATAGAGCGCCGTTCCCTCCATATTCATCGCCGATCCCATCGTGATCATAAGTTTCGCGACCGGTTTGCTGATTTTGTGCTTTTCGATCGCCGTCTCAAGCGAAACCGGAATCGTGGCGGCGGAACTCGCCGTTGAAAACCCGGTGACAGCGGCGTTGGCGGAGTCTCCCAAAAACTTCATCGGAGAGCGCTTTCCCCAGAACTTAATCAACAAACTATAAAACCCGATTAAAGCAACAAGCCCCAAGAGAACCGTTCCCACGTAAGCACCCAGACCCGCAAACGCGGCCAATCCCATTTCAGCGGCAAGACTTCCCAGCAAACCAAACACCGCGATCGGGGCGGTGTGCATGAGACCGGGAATAAAGAACTTCTTCCCGGATTTCGTAATGATCTTCTTGCCGCTAAGAAGAGCCATCACCAACTCCTGGAGCCCTGACATCAGGGAGACGAATTTAGACGCCCCCGCCTTCAACGCCTTCCCCAACTTTGGAAGGCGTGAGAATTTCATCATGCGAATCAAAATCGTAGCGACACTGGCCATTAAAGACATGAAGACGATCTGCAAAGCGTTTACATTCACAAACGCCATCGCGGCCTCAGTAAAAGAACGGGGAACGACTCCGGAAAGCACTTCCCAGACGCTCGGCGCCGCGCCGACACTCGTCGCCGCCTGAGTGGCGAATTGCTCCAATAATGCGGGAGGGAAGAAACTGCCCGGTTGAATCAACAGCGCCAGCCCCAATCCGATTCCCACCGAAACGATCGTCGTAAATAAGAAGTAGCCCATGACCCTCGGGAACAGTCCCCCTAGGTCCTTAGGATTCTCATGCCCTCCAATCGCGCTGGTCACCGATGCCAAGACAAGCGGGCCTGCCATCCAGCGCAGCGCCTTCATAAACCAATCACCCCACACGGCCGTGCCCTCAACGAGAGTCGAGCCAACATCGGTAGCGACCGAGGCGGCGGCAGGAGGCAGAAACGCCATTCCGGAATTTAAGAGAAGTCCGGTGCCGGCTCCCGCGACGAGAGAAGCCGCGATCCAAAACCACAACTGCCGATAGAACGGTTTTTTCTTTTCCGCTTTTTTGGCGACCGGAACTTCCGGATCTTGAGGAGCGGCCGCATTAACCATGGCCCCCGGCTTGCTCAACAGAACCTTGGACGGATTTCCTAAGGCACCACCCGATACCGCCGTTGGGGCAGCGCCCTTATCGCGAACCTGCTGGTCCCAGAAACGGTCTCCGGCCAACCGCAATTGGCTGGAACTGGTTTTAGGGGAAAGAATCTTCTTTCGATTTGAACCCGTCCAGGATTTCAAAGCGGTCGCCGCGCTTTTAAATTCCTTCATCCCGCTGTAGTCAGAAGGCTTCGAATCGGCGGCTCTAACAGTCTCTTGAATCGGTTTAGATTCGACGGAAGTCGTCTCAACTTGGAATTTACCGACAGGCACACGCTCCGGAGAAACGGTCTGCGGCAAAACGGAGCCGGGGTTGACCGCGCCGGGAATAGACTCCGGGAGAACCAGAAGAGAGCTGACGCCCAAGCTCGGAGCTTCTATCGAAGAGCCCAAGCTATTGATCCCGGGAGAGAATACGAGAGGAACTATAGGCGCGGCAATCCCAATCGCCGAACTTTTCGGCGATATCTTAATTACGGTAGCGGCAGCCTGCTGAACCGACGTTTCTACCAAGAGAAACGACAGTAGGACGGCCAGCAGACGCGTGGCCATACGCATACGCTATATCATGCCCGTGCCCATAGAGGATCACCTGGGCCATTGGCTCCCTTAAATCATGCCCCAAGAGGGCAATAGAAGACATATACATCCGAAAGAAAACAGATGGGGAGCGTGTCTTTTCGTAGAATGCAGGCCTATGTCAAAAGTAGAATGGTGGGAAAAGGGTGTTCGCTTCGAATGCCAAGGATCAGGAAAATGCTGCTCCTCGCGCGGTGAGTACGGGTTTGTCTATTTAGACCTCAAGGACCGGCGCCGCATGGCCAAGACCCTTAAACTTAGAACCTCATCGTTTACGCGTAAATTCTGCACGCAGACCGACGGTTGGTGGCACCTGCTCGGACCCGATAAGGACTGCCTCTTCCTCGACGGCACGCGATGCAGCGTCTATGAGGGGCGTCCTCAACACTGCCGCACCTGGCCTTTCTGGCCCGAGAATATGGGGGCGCGGACCTGGTCGAAGGAAATTAAGAGTTTCTGTCCGGGAATCGGAAAGGGCCGCCTCTATACGAAAAACGAAATTTTGGATCGACTCGTACAGCATCCTGACGACGAATGAACTTTCCCGAATACCCCTCCTTTGAAACCGAACGCCTCATCCTCCGGCCTCCGAAAGAAGCCGATGCAAAATCGTATCAGCGCATTTTCGCCGATTATGAAATCATCGGACATCTATCCAAGTTAGTTCCTTGGCCTTACCCGGATGACGGCGTCATAACCTTCTTTCGCGACATCCTATTTCCGGACCTGGGAATAAATCGATGGTTCTGGGTTCTCGCACTTAAGGAAAATCCAACCGAAGCCATCGGAGGCATCGACCTTTGGAGGGAAGGAAAACCCGAGCACCGCGGATTCTGGCTTGGGAAACCTTATTGGGGACGCGGCCTCATGACCGAAGCTCTTGCTCCTGTCATGCAATTTGCTTTCGGGCCGGCTGGATTTGAAAAACTTCTCTTCGCCAATGCCGTCGGAAATCAACGTTCACGACGCATCAAAGAAAAACACGGCGCACGTCTATTACGCGTTGAACCCGGCGAATTCGTCGACCCGAAATACACCGAGCGGGAAATTTGGGAACTGACAAAAGCGGAATGGGCAAAACTAAGCCCGGCTCTCTAATTCTTCCCACCGCGCGATCAATCCATCGACTTCGGCCTGCGCGGCGGCAACCGCTTCCTGACGTTTCTGAAGTTCGGCCACATCCGTTGAAACCCCGGGATCCATTAACGCCTCCTGGGCTGCGGCCAGAATCATTTCCGCCTTTTCGATTTTCCCCTCGACCTTGCCCAACTCCTTACGCTCCGCATACGTGAGCGTTGATTGGGACTTTACAGAGGCTTTCTTAACCCGGATGGCCGCCGCAGGTCCATTATGCTCTTCCCATTGATTTAGATCCGCGAAATACGTCTGACTCCCAACGCCGTCGAGAGACAGCAAGCGGTCCGAAACGCGATCCAATAAATACCGGTCATGCGTCACCAAGACCAAAGCCCCCGGAAAATCCATTAGGGAATCTTCCAAAACTTCCAAGGAACGGATATCAAGATCATTCGTCGGCTCATCCAGCAATAAAATATCGGCGGGGCGGAGCATCAAACGCGCGATTAAGACTCTCGACTGCTCGCCTCCGGACAAGCGCTTCAACGGATCATTCAATCTCGATTTATCGAACAAGAACCGCGAAGCCCAGCCTGCCACGTGAATTTTATTGCCCCGGTACAAAACATGCTCCCCGTTTTCACACAAGGCTTTACGCAGCGGCCATTCGAGATCCAATTGCTCCCGATGCTGGTCGAAGGTCTGCACCTGCAGCTGATCGGCATGCCTCACACTTCCCGAATCGGGCTTTAAGGAACCGGTCAAAACTTTTAAAAGGGTGCTTTTCCCGCTGCCATTGGACCCCAACAGTCCAAGCTTATCGCCGGGGCCAAGTTCCAAATCAAGATTCGAAAACAACGGCCTCCCCCCGAGACTTTTACTCACGCCTTTCAACTGCAGAAGACGCTTTGTTTTTCGTTCCGAGCCGGAAAAGTCAACGGACGTGCGGCGCTCCTGATCATTTCGGTATTTGAGCTCTCCCAACTCCTCGATCATACCGTCAGCGCGCTGAATGCGTGCCTGCTGTTTCGTGCTGCGGGCCTTCGCACCCCGCCTAAGCCACTCAATCTCCCGCCGAACCAGATTTTTCATCGTTGATTCCTTCGCGGATTGATGCGACAGGTGCTGTTCCTGTTTTTCGAGGAAGGTGGTGTAGTCGCCGGCGATACTGAAACAGCCTCCTTCATAACTTTGACTGAGTTCGATGATGCGGTTCGCTGAGGAGGTAAGGAGTCGTCGATCATGCGTAACGACGAGATAAGAAAACCGCAATCCCTTAAGAAAGGTTTCCAGCCACAGAACACCCTCGAGATCAAGATGGTTGGTAGGCTCATCCAGCAGCAATAGATCGGGCTCCCTAAGAACCTGCGCAAGAATGGCAAGGCGCTTGCGCCAGCCTCCTGATAACTTCGATACAAGCTGTTCGGGGTCCGGAAACCCCGCTTCAACCAGCCCCGAATCAGCGCGGGCTTCCCGTTCGTAATCGGCAAGCTCCTCGTCTTTTAACGCATGGAGCAATTCACCCCTAACCGTTCGTTCATTGAGAGCATCTTCGGTCCGGTCCTGCTGAGCGAGATAGGCGACGCGAACACCTTTACGGCGGATAATTTCACCCTCATCGGAGTCTTCAAGCCCGGCAACGATGCGAAGCAAGGTGGACTTACCCGTTCCGTTCGGGCCGATCAAACCGGTTTTCTCCCCTTCAAAAAGACCGAAGGAAAGGTTCTCAAAAAGCGAACGTTTCGAGAAGGACTTGGTTAAGCCCTGGAGCGAGAGGAGAATACGAGCCATAGACATAGATTCTAGGGAACATTAGGGTCGAATAGTAGCCCTGAATTAGGCCCTTCGTCCCACAGGGTTTTCCCATGTATCACCTATAATCAAGATCACATATGCGACGGACTTTTTTAGTTTTTTTAAGCCTTTCACTCGTTCTCACGTCCCTTCAACCGGCGACGGCATCGGCTGCGGCTGTTGTCAAATCCGCCGCTAAGGTTCCAACCTCACCCATCGCAATTGGAATCGCTCCTTTCGGGCTCCCCTCCTTAATAGGGAATTCCCACCTGTCTGCGCCCAGCCTTTCCAATTCCGTTCTTCCAACATCACTGGCACCGATCTCCCTTCCGCAAACAACCGTATCGGCAGCCGTTATGCAGGAAACGGTCCGCACACCTGCGGCAAGAAGATTGTCAGAGGTGAAGATGGCGACGCCGGACCTAAAGCCTAAAAAACAATCCGGCCCGATGGGACTCAAGACTCTTCTACGCCGCTCTTCGGAACTCCGAATGGAACCCGGACAGGCCGAAGACATGTCGGTAAACGAGGCCCGAAGTGCTGGAGTCGGGATCATGGCAAAGATCCTCGGCTGGAAGACGCGCGATAACGACGCGGTCCTTAATGCAGCCGACGATCACCACAGTGACAATCTCATGCCGCTGAGTGGAATTAATAATGATATTCCCCTCACCCCTGCAAGCGAACTGGATCCCCTCCCAAGCCGGAAAACCCCAAGCCCTCTTAACATCGGATCCTCCTCAAACGCAGAAAAATTCGGAAAGGTTAACGCGATGGGGCAACTTTACGCCGCGATGATCCAAGGCGCGATGGCGGCGGGAAGTTATTTTTCAGCAGGACTCGCAATCGGAATGACAGGATGGGTAAGCCATCTCACAATTCCACTTTATGGTACGGCGGGGCTACTAGGGGTCTCGGCTCTTGGATTTATTTCTCTCGGGGTTCGAATCGCTCTTTCCCGTTCCGCAGGAGAAGAAGCGGGGCAGCACACACCTTTAACGCCTCCCTACAAGTTCTACCGCTTTAAAGAAATCAAAACGATATTGACGTCACCACTCGCCGAAGGGCCGTTAACGTATCTCCCCGATCACGCCGCCCGGCCGCTGAAGTTTCACAATAAACTTCGAAAAAAAATGAAGGGGTTCGCCGCCTATGCGATCCAAGGCGCTTCGCATATCCGGTACATAATCGTCGAAGGAATTACAGGAGCTAAGACGTTATTGTCTTTAGGCGGACTTGTCCGCGATATGTACCGTGGCAATTCCGAAGCCGCCGGAATCGTAAAGAAACAACGGAAGGGAATGTTCACCCTTCAAGGCATCAATATCCTTCAGGCTGCAATCGGTGTCGGGACCAGCTATATCGTCGGAGCCCTCCTTGATGCTGCTCTTGCCAAGGAAGCCGCCTTCGCCGTCATGCTTGCCGCTGGAGTTTTCTCCATTCACCTTTTTAACGCCTATCTGCAAACAGTCTATTCATGGGTGAAAGCCCGAGTAAGAACCGCCGTCATCCGGGACTTCCGAGTAAAACTATTCGGTCATATCCTAAAACTTCCGTTTAGTTTCTTCGCCCGAGAGAAACCGTCGGAAGTCGCCGTGCGGTTGAATACGGACGTTGCTCAAATCGCAGTAAAAAACGTCGACATCCCGGCCGTTCTCCCGTATTACGGCGCGATGGCTCTACTCGCCGGTATCATGATGTTTAGAACAAGCTGGGAAGTTACCCTGCTCGTGGCTGCGACCATGCCGCTGCTCGGATTTTTGTCTGTTGTCTACGGTAATAAGGCCGAAAAACTAAACGAAGCGCAAATGACACGCCAAGCCCGGATGATCAGCACGGCGGAAGAATCCCTCTCCAACGTTCGGGACGTTCGCGGATTCACTGCCGAAGATATTGAACAGGGACGTTACGAAAACCAAGCGGAACTCTTCGCCGGAACGATCCTTAAAAAAGCACGCCTTGCCGATGCATACACGCAGGTGATGGGCCAGCTCTACAACTCTTCGTTCTACTTAGCCGTCCTTTTCATCGGCCTCTTCTCATTCATCTCCACCGGAGCCCCGTCAATCGGTGACACGATGGCCCTCGTCGGCTACGCGGCCTAAATGAGAATGGCTCTATCCGGGTTCATAACACTCTATACGCAATACCGGGAAACGACCGGATCGGCCCGCCGGGTCCTCAACTATATGGCAGAGGCTCCGGCAGTAGCCGATGCCGAAGATGCCGTAGACCCGGGACGCCTGGAAGGCAACATTTCTTTTCAAAACGTTTCATTTTCCCATGAAGGGGCTGACAGAGGACTCCGTGATATTTCCTTTGATGTATCCGCAGGACAACGCGTCTCGATCGTAGGGAAACCCGGATCGGGGAAAAGCATTCTGCTTGATCTACTCATGCGTCTTCAAGACCCCAACACTGGATCGGTAAAATTCGACACAAAGGACGCGCGCAAACTAACAATCAAAGGTCTACGTGATCAAATCTCGATGCTCCACGATAAAGGGATCTGGCTGGACAACGACACGATCCGGCAAAACATGACCTACGGTCTTAATCATGAGGTTACGGATGAGGAAATCGCTGAAGCTTTAAATACGGTCGGCGCATCTTTCATTCTCGACGATCGAAGATTCCCCGAAGGGTTGAACACCCGGTTAGCCCGCAGTGATTGGCGCATGCCGGAGGGCCGTCGCCGTCACATGGAACTCGCTCGCGCCCTCCTTGCAAATCCGAGCATCCTCCTTCTCGACAGCCCGGCAGCAGGTCTCTCGGATTACGAAGCCGACAGACTCCACAGCTCCATACGAAAATCAATGAAAGACCGCACCGTCATCTCGGTTCCGCAGAGCGTTGGTGATGCGGAAAGCTCCGACCTCATCCTAGTGATGGACAATGGCGTCGTCGTTGAGCGTGGGACACACGAAGAATTAATGGCGCTCGACGGCGTCTATTCCCGGCTAACCGGAAAAAAGTAATTTAACGCCGACGACCCCAACGCCGGCGGGGGCCCTTAGGTTTGGCCCGAGCATCAGTCGTTGACTTATTCCCTTGTTGGCCCGAGGGCTTATTTCTTTTCTCTGCAGACGGCTTACTACTTTTACCTGCCGATGGTTTCCCTCGCCCCTCGCCTGAGGGCCTACGCCGCTTCCCCTTATTCTTCGGCGGTTTCTCAATCGGGCCATCGCCCCCGGGAGGCTTTGAGATCCCTTCAACTTTCCGCTGGGGAATTCGCGTGCGCAAAAGACGTTCAATCCCTTTAAGATGCTGATTCTCTTCAGGACAAACCAAGGAGAGAGCTTCCCCTTCCCGGCCCGCACGCCCGGTTCGCCCGATACGGTGCACATAATCTTCGGCGATATTGGGCAAATCGAAATTAACGACATGCGGCAATTGATCGATATCGAGTCCCCGCGCCGCGATGTCGGTGGCAACCAACACCTGCACCTCGCCATTCTTAAATCCAGCCAGCGCGCGGGTGCGGGCTCCCTGGCTTTTATTCCCATGGATGGCTACGGCATTAATGCCGTCACGCTCCAACTTCTTGACCAACTGATTCGCCCGGGCCTTGGTTCTCGTAAAGACGAGCACCTGATACCACTGCTCGGTCCGGATAAGGTGCGACAACAATGGATGCTTTCCTTTTTGAGAAACAGCAATAACGGTCTGCTTCACTTTTTCGGCGGCGGTACTCTTGCGGACCACGTGGACGCGCTTGGGCGAATTCAAAAGCGTGTCGCACAACCGCTCGATCTCGTTAGGGAAGGTCGCTGAAAACAAAAGGGTTTGGCGTTTACTGGGCAGCTCGCGCATTACTTTTCTTATGTCGGGAAGAAATCCCATGTCGAGCATGCGATCCGCTTCGTCAAGGATAAGAACTTCGACAGAACCCAACTTCAATTTCCCCTGACGGACATGATCCAGCAGCCGCCCCGGAGTCGCCACAACAATATCGACGCCGCGGCGGAATTCCGCGATTTGACGGTTCATGCTCACGCCGCCGAAAACGACCGCCGCACGAAAGGGCAGATATTTTCCGTAGTCGCAAACGCTCTCGTAAACCTGGGCCGCAAGCTCGCGGGTGGGAGTGAGCACCAGGGCTCGAACGGTACGATGCTCGGGCCGGTGACGCCCGCCGTATAAACGCTGCAGAACCGGCAAGGTGAACGCCGCTGTCTTTCCGGTTCCGGTTTGGGCTCCCCCCATAATATCGGAACCTTCGAGAACCGCGGGAATGGCTTCGCGCTGAATTGGGGTTGGCTGGGCGTATCCCTTTTCTTTTACCGCGCGCTGCAGCTCGGCACACAATCCAAGCGACTTAAAATCAACACTCATGAAGCAACCGGATCAGTAAGCTTCTTCTCAAGCTCCCGAAAACGCGTCATCATTTCAGGCAACTTCGCCAAGGCTGCATTCATCCGATGCATCTCTTTCGCAGGCCGAGCAGGAGTTCCAAAATATATCTTCCCAGGCTCGGTATCTTTCGCGACTCCTGACATTCCCATCACAATAGACCCTGCTGCGACCTTTGACTGCGGGTTAACAATCACCATCCCTGAAATCATCGCTCCATCCCCCATCGTGACGGAACCTCCGATAGCGCTGTTGCCGACGATATAACAGAAGCGCCCGATACGGCAGTTGTGACCAACATGCGCCTGATCGTCGATCTTCGTCATCATCCCGATTCGAGTTGTCTCAATTGTTGCCCGATCGACAGTCGCACTGGCCCCGATCTCGACATCATCCTCGAGAACTACGTTTCCAATTTGAGGGACCCTGTAGCGCTTACCGTCCTGGTCGTGGAAACCAAACCCATCGGCGCCGATCACGGTCCCGCCGTGAATGATATTCCGCTTTCCCACAACGCATTTATAACCGATCACGACATTCGGATAAAGTATTGCGTCATCCTGAATCTCGGCAAAGGGTTCGATCACCACGCCGGGATAGAGGCGGCAGTTCTCACCGATGACCGCACCTTCCATAATCACAACGCCGGGAAGAATTGCCGCGCTTTTGGCGATGTTGGCGGACGGATGGATTAAGGGATCCCCCGAAACACCTTCAGCAAACTTAGGGGATTGATCGAAATGCTCCAACAACTTGATGAAATACTGGCGGACATCTTTATCGGGGGCGATTAACGCCCGCTCGAACTGACCCGCTAACGATTGAGTCGTCAGGACCGCACCTTTTTCCACGATGCGGGGATGGCTCTTTAAGTTCTTTTTCTTCTCTACGAAGTAGAGCTGATTCTCTTCGGGGAGGGCATCTTCAGCGAGATGCTCTAAATCGCGCAATCGCGTGATCTCGTAATCAGCAGGTCCCTTAAACTCAACACCCAAAATTTCTGCAAATTGCTTTAGATTCATGATCTCCTCCTTCCTATAGGCATGGTATGAATAATGGGGCATCTCCCGCTCGACAACTTCATAGGCCTTTGGTATCAGCAGCGCGCAGGCCCTCGCGCACTGGTCGCCATAGGCCCTTAGGGCTTTAATTTAACCATGAGACCGCTTCTCGCCGCACTCGTTTTATCCCTCCTGACACCCCCCGCTTTTGCCTACAAATTTCAAGAACCCCCGCCGCTCAGTCAAAAAGTCGAAGATTACGAGAAATACTTCAATCTGGGCTTTAGCGACGGGCACCAAAAGGACAGCTTCGCCCGGCGGGTCCAATTTCTATACAACAATCTTGAAGGAAAGGGTGCTCTCCGGGATGGGGTTCGCTACGCCGAAGACGCGATTCTCAAGCAACCGGGCGGACGTCCCGATTCGGTTCAGAGCTCATTGCTCGGGTCGACGTTAAATGCCGATACCGCTGCCGGCGTCATCTACGGACTCTTGCGGGAAGAAGCGGTGAAGGTTGATAAGGGATGGAATAAGGTCCGTGACGCCAAGGCCGATACCGTCATGATTGAATCCTCTCTGGGCAAAAACGCGAGCGCGCTGGAACGCGCCCTGGAAGCCGGGAAAAACTCGAATATCGCTTCACAAAAAAACGGAATTTACGCGGCCGCTGAAAAAATCGCGGACTCGGTGCGCCTTATGGAAGAGGCCGGCGAACACGTTTCCCGCACGCGTCACGGAGTCGCACAACTGCTCCCGCATGTCACGACAGCCGCACGCTGGCATGCCGATTCCCACAAGGCCGTGGGCGGGGTGCCCGGAAGCAACCCGACCGAGGCCGCGCTAAAAAATCTGGAAGGTGCCGTTCGCTCGGCGGCAGGCCTCGGGGAAAAGGTCTATGCCGTTATGGGACAGATTCAGATTGACTCCCGGAAAAAACTCGTCGCGGCGGCCAAAGCCGATGAGGAACTTCAAAAAGCGGCAATCGCTGTCAACAAAGCGGCTGCCAGCAAAAGCCCGTTTGATAAAAAGACAGCTGCTCTCGCTGTCGCGAAGGCTTCGGAATTAGCGAATAAAGGCGCCGGCGCCAAGGCCGGCTGCGCGGCGTGTGCGGCGAAGGCGGCGGCCCGCGCCTTCGGGACCAAGGACGAAGCGCAAGGTCTTCCCGAACTCAGACCCTTTGTTCCCCGTGTTGCGCTGGGTGAGACCTCGCTTGGCATCACGGCAGACGGCAGTCGAAAGGTGCGATCCGGTAAAAAAATGGATCGTAAACTGAAATTCGGAAACGTCGGCCTCTTCGACGGACACTGATCTAAACGACGCGCCTTGCCAACCTCCCGTCTCCCGTCTACCCTATCGTCTCGAATGAAGCTTTTCCACAAACTCCTCCTCCTATGCGTCTGCGCGGCCGCGCCCATCCTCGTACTGGGGACGGCCGGTTTATGGCACTCCCACCGCCTCGGGCAGGACCTGCTGGACGCGGGAGCCCGGACAGGACGCGAAAGCGCGGAGACAGGACGCCTCGCATTATTTGACGAATCACGCCGCCTGCATTCCCAAGTCGTGGAACGCCGCGCCCGCGAACTCCAGGATTTTTTCGAACGCGGCCGTGAACTCGTTGCCTATCAAACCGTGGCAGCCCGAAAGGCATTATTATCGCCGCGGCAAAGCACGCGCCCCCTTTATTCCGATGCGGAAATGACCGCCATTCGTAAAGACCTTTCCATCCTCGGGAAAAGACCCTACGCGATGTATCGACTCGCACCCAACGTCCCCCTTGATGAAGTCGAACCCTCACTAAAAAAACTCGCGGCGCTCGGAGACTACTACGCGTTTTCGCTCGTCGAAACACCCTGGCTTAAGAGTCTTTACATCGGCCACCCCAAAGGCTTCGTCCTCGGCTACCCGGGAGAAGCGTCCTTCCCCGATGGATACGATCCGCGCACGCGCAATTGGTACAAAAAGGCGGTGCGCAAAGGACGGGTCACCTGGTCGAGCATTTACGCGGACAAAGACGGACGGCCGATCATCACCTGCGCAGAACCCATCTACGATGGAGAAACCCTCCTCGGCGTCTCCGCCGCCGACGTGGCTATGGAAGACTTCCTTGACCGCCTTTTTGAACTTTCGGAACTCCCCGCCACCGATGCCCTTCTCGCAAACTACAAAGGCCAGGTGCGCATTTCAGCGACGGTCATGCCCGATGGCCGCTTTGAATACCGGTCACAGCCGGCGAACTCGTCTCCCAATGTATCGGAGTTTCTTGGCGGCGTCTTCGCGCCGGCATTTGCCGCCTCCCTAAAATCGCGAAGAGGAACATTACTGACGAATGCTGCGGGGGACTCCGTCGAGGATCCCGCTTCGGCGGCAAAGGGAAATCTTCTATCCCACGCGCAAGTGTTTATTAAAACGCGAAAGGAAGGGAAGGTTTGGCATCTACTCGTACGTACGCCGATGAAAAACGTCGCCGGACCGGCCAATCAAGTCTCCTCTTCCTTAACCACGCTGCAAACGAAATTTTCCGATGCGATCGACGCCCAGACATCCGCGATGGGAATCGGTCTTCTCCTCATCGCCGGCGCCGCCTTGCTCATTGCATTCCTGGCGTCGTGGAAGGGGGCGCAGTCACTCTCCAATCCCCTTTTTAAACTGACGGAAATCGTTCGCCGCATCGGCCGGGGCGATCTCGATGCCGTCGCCGAGGCGGAGGGTGAAGACGAAGTCGCCGAAGTGAGCCGGGCCGTTAATGAAATGACCAAAGGCCTCAAGGAAGGCATCTTCGTTAAACAAACCTTCAAGCGTTTCCTTGCGGCCTCGGTGGTGGACCGAATTATCGAAGACCCGTCAGCGCTCGAACTCGGCGGTGAAGAACGGGATCTTACCGTTTTCTTTTCAGACATGTCCGGATTCACGGAACTCTCTGAAAAAATGGACCCAAAAAGTCTTGTGCAATTAATCAACGAATACCTTGGAGCGATGACTGATTCGATTTTCCTTCAGGAGGGAACACTCGATAAATACGAAGGCGACGCCGTGATGGCGTTTTGGGGCGCCCCGGAAGCCCAAGAGGACCATGCCCGACGCGCCTGCTGGGCGGCACTCGACAATCTTTCTCGTCTACGGGAACTCTGTTCGGCCTGGGAGGCCGAAGGAAAGCCAACCTTCGACATCCGCATCGGCATCAATACGGGATCTATGATCGTCGGAAATGTCGGGTCCAAAGACCGTATGGAATATACCGTACTCGGCGACGCGGTTAACATCGGATCCCGGCTCGAACAGGCGAATAAGATTTACGGGACGCACATTCTCGTCAGTGAACGAACGCGCAAGGATGCCGGCGGTGCTGTCGAAGCGCGGGAAATCGACCGCATGGCACTCAAAGGCCGCAAAGAGTCGGTGGTCGTATTCGAACTCCTCGGACTGGCAGGCCAAATAATCCCGAAGAAGCGCGAAGGCTGCGAGGCTTACGCAAAGGGGCTCTCCGCTTACCGGGCTCAAAAGTGGGTCGAGGCCGGGAAATTATTTAAAGAAGCAATCGCATTACTCGGCGGGGACAAGGCATCGAGCGTCATGCTTCAACGCGCGATGATCTTTAAGGAGCATCCACCGGGCAGGGATTGGGACGGCGTTTTCCGGTTGGGAACTTAGTCTTCCTTAGGAACCCAAGGCGTCATTGCTTTCACCTTCAACGCTCGCTTCTCATCAGCAGGGAGGCTATAGTTGCCTCCAAAGGCGGAAGACTCGAAGGATCCATAGGTGGGATTAGCGATTACAATCCAGCGCGTCCCCCAATAATCGCTGTACTTGTCGTAAACCGCCTGGCGCTCAGCCAGCGTCCCTTTATAGTCATCTGTGAAGTCGCTGAAATTGTCGCCAATAACCATCACAAGACGGTACTTCTCGGTGATCACGGATTTTCGCGTTCCTTTGGCGGAACCCCAATCCTTCTTCTCCCCCTTCAACAGCACCGTGTCTTCGGATTCATCGATCGGATAACCGAGCGCTTTAAGATTATTGCGCGTCGCTTCTTCCTGAGGCGCTTTGCGGTTGGTCACATAAAAAACCTGAACCCCTTTCTTGCGGGCAACCTTTATGAACTCCAACGATCCGGGAACAGCAAGGGATTGCTCCGCGCGCACAAAGGGAACCCAGGTCTTGGAACTATAGTGGTTGCCCGTTGCAATCTGCCACGCGGCATAGGCGGAATTATCCAATACGGTTTCATCCACATCAAGCATCACTGCCGGAGGCTTTCCCTGGAACTTTTCACCTTGAGTCAAAGGGGCCGCTGTCCACGTTTCATCCTTCAACGCCTTATCCAGCATCAGCTCGGCTAACCGGTACATGCCTCGGGAATTGCCTTTTAACTCCACGGACGTCTGGGTCCACAACGCGGCGTTAAGGCCGTCATGGGGCGCTGTCTCGCACCGCGCCGGCACGGAAAAAAGTACACAAAGCAACAAAAGCTGAAATCGTTTACTGATCATGAGAGCCCCCTCTATATTAAGGTAAAATACTTTATAACAGATCAGATAAGGGAGCGTAAAATTCGATGATTCGAGCAGGCGATTTCAAAAACGGTACGACCTACGAAGACGGCGGGGAAATTTTCCAAGTCGTCTGGTTTCAGCATCATAAACCGGGAAAGGGCGGAGCCGTCGTTCGCCTCAAGATCAAGAACCTCAATAGGGGAACGACCGTTGAAACCTCGATGAAACCCGAAGTCAAATTCCGCCCCATCGACATTATCCGCCGCAATAAAAGCTTTGTTTATAAGGACAACAGCGGCTATCACTTCATGGATCTCGAAACATACGAACAAGAGCATTTGTCCGTTGAAACCATCGGGGAGCAATCCAAATACCTCAAAGAGGAAATGGAAGTCATCGGTGTCTACATCGATGATAAATTCACTTCGGTTGAAATTCCCGTCAACGTCGTCTATGAAATTTCCCACACCGAGCCCGGGGTTAAGGGCAATACAGCCCAAGGCGCGAAAAAGCCCGCGACGCTTGAAACCGGAGCCGAGATTCAAGTCCCCCTGTTTATCAACATCGGCGACAAGGTCAAGGTCAACACCAGCACGGGCGAATACGTCGAACGCGCGACCTAAGACCGCGCTTCGATGCTGAGCCTCATTCGGCGCTACCCCTACCTATTGGGGTTCTGCGTTCTTAGCGCCGCCGCCTCGGGCCCCGGCCAAACCTACTTCATTTCACTTATCATCCCGCGGCTGCGCGATGACTTCGAACTAAGCCGAAGCGCAATAGGAGCTCTCTACTCAATCGGGACGATTCTATCCGCCTGCATGGTTCCCATGCTTGGGAAGCTGCTCGACCGGGCCCCCCTTCGCCTCGTCTCGGCCGCCGCCACTCTCGGCGTAGCGGGAGGACTTATCCTCCTCGGTTCGGCAAACGGAGCCCTCGCCCTACTCGCCGCATTTACCCTTCTTCGCTTTTTCGGTCAAAGCGGCCAAAGCCTCCAAGCGACAACAACAGCCGCCCGTCTTTTTTCGAAAACCCGCGGGAAAGCCCTGGGGATCACTTCGCTTGGATGGCCCCTCGCTGAAATGACCCTGCCTTTTGTATTGGCTCTTCTTATAGGATCTCTCGAGTGGCGCCACGGGGTTATCGCGTTCGCCGCGCTATACGCCGCCTTTATGCTCACAGCGGGTCAGACCCTGCTAGCCCTCTCACCTACCGGCGCCGGCGCCCAGCCCGCTTCGGAACCGAACTCCAAAATTAAATCATGGACCGCCGGCGAAGTATTCCGTGATTCGCGGGTGTATTTTATTCTTGCCGTAACCTTCGTTCCTCCGTTTCTAAACACAGGGATCTTTTTCCATCAAGGGACACTCGCCTCGATAAAGGGCTGGTCGGCCGCAGCGATTCCCGCCGGGTTTTTCGCGTACGGACTTTTCCGCGGCCTCGCGGCCCTATCAATAGGACCCATCATCGACCGGCTTTCAGCAAGGGCGCTTTTTGGATTCCAACTCCTTCCAACGATACTGGGGACCCTTATCCTCGCCTACGGATTTCACCCTCTCACGGCAATTTTCGGATTTGGATTCATCGGCATGGCTGTCGGACTCACAGGACCGATCCGGGGAGCCTTATTCGCCGAGATTTACGGTGTCAAACATCTTGGTGCAATCAACGGATTCGGAGCGGCATGGGCCGTCTTTGCGACAGCGGTTGCCCCCTTCACCTTCGGGTTCGCACTCGATTGCGGAGTTTCCTGGCCCGCACTCATGTTTTCGCTGGCCGCTTTAACCGCCGTCTCCATCGCCCTCGGCCGGTTTGGGTGCCGATCCGCTACGATTGCAGGCGGGCAAAAAGCTTCTTCTTAAACTTATCCTGGGCTTCTTTAGGACGAACAAAACTGAATGCAACCTTGGCACCACGGTCGATCGTTTCTATTTGTTTCCGATAGCGGCGGCACACATAACAAACGCACCAATGGAGCCATAAGCGGAAGCGTTTCACACCAGTCGCCTGATAAAACTCTCCGGTTGCAATCGATTCGGCAAGCCGTTTGCAGGATGGAGTAATCAACTGGCCCCTCCCGATTTAATTTCGATGCATTCGCGCATTTTATTTCTCGCCCGATAAAACAAAACCCCTAAATTGGTTGGTGTGACATCAAGCACCTGACAAATACTTTCCGTCGATTCCCCGCCGGCCGTTTTCAAAACGAATGCGGTTCGAAGCTGAAGGGACAATCCTCCTGCGCATTCCTTTATCCAAATCTTTAGCTCTTCGTTTACGGCCTCTTGCTCGGGACCCTTCGGGAAACTGGTCCAAACTCCATAAGTGAAACGCGCGTCCACCTTCGCCTCAATGTCCTCTTGGGGAATCTCCCGCTTATTCTTCCGCCATGCCTCCCGGGCCTTGTTATAAAGAATTCCGAACAAAAAAGTCTTTAGCGTCGAACGCCCCTCGAACCGATCCAGGGATTCAAAAAAAGCAACAAAGGTCTCTTGAGACAACTCCTCGGCATCGACTTCCGAAAATCCTAGACCGAGAGCGGTA
>JBFIEP010000003.1:0-22238 GCA_041603335.1 Elusimicrobiota bacterium
GTCCAGCCAGCGTTCGAAGGATTCTATTCCGAGTTCGTATTCAAAACTATCCGTCCAGCGGTTGATGGCACCCTGTTCGTGGAAGGTAATTGCTTTCCACGAGCCAATGGATGTTATCTCGGTGGGCATTACGTATTGGGGCGGGACGATGTTTTCCCGCGGCCGCATTGGAGGCGGTTTCGGATTTTTATTTTTCGGCGCCAGAATCTCCGGATCGATCCACCCGTACACGCGTGGCTTTGGGGGAGCTTCCTTTGCCGCGAGAAGAAGCAGGCCCGCACCCATCACGGCAACGCCTGCAGCGCCCATTCCCCAGAGTGCGGCGCGGGGGAGAGGGGTCTTTTGTTTTTGAGTCGGGATTAATTGTTCAGCGTGGTGCGGTGTTATGGGGTTTGGAATTTCCGAGGCCCGAAACCCTTTTTTCCGGTGAGTCCGCCGGGGCTTTAGTTCGGGTTTTCGTGTGCGTGTCCGGCGACCGCGGACCACGCCGGAAACGGTCCCCTTTCGGAGAATCGAGCCGTCCCAGTTCGGGTCGGATTCGGCATGAGCCATCGATCCAATCCCGATTAAAAACGCGGCCAGAAGGAGCTTTCGGGGCATGGGAATACAGTGAGTCTCCAAGCAGAACCGGATAAAGGGCGAAGGGCCCTGGGGTGACCGGGATAAAAGGCCCAGGTTGTTGCTGCGAAGTTGGTTCCGGGTATTCTTGAGGATTTGGCGGGCTGCCCGGACTAGTCGAAAAAGCCTTTCCTTTACAGGAGATTTCTTTATTATAATGAGCGGGCCCCGGTTGTGAATCGCTGCGGCGGGATACCCTATAGCCATGGCTAGCTCATCTAAAGGTGCTTTCGTTTCTCTGGAAAAGTTGGCCGCCCGTGTGTCTGCGGCTAAGAAGAGCGGGAAGCGTGTTATTCACTGCCACGGGGTGTTTGATCTCCTCCATATCGGCCACATAAAGCATTTTGAATCGGCTCGCCGCTTGGGCGATCTCCTGGTCGTGACGCTGACTCCCGATCGTTTTGTTAATAACGGGCCGGGGCGCCCCGCCTTCACGGAAAATCTTCGCGCTGAGGCGATTGCCGCCCTGAAGTGCGTTGATTACGTGGCGATCAATCATTGGCCGACAGCCGAGAAAACCATTAAATTGGTTCGTCCCTCGGTCTACGCCAAGGGTCCGGATTATAAAGACCAGAGAAAGGATCGAACCGGCGGGATCCTTCGGGAAGAAGCCGCTGTGCGCCGTGTCGGCGGCCGTATCGAATACACCGAAGATGTCACCTTCAGTTCTTCTCAGGTCATTAATCGCCAATTGTCTTCATTTCCCGACGAGACCCAGAAATATTTACAGTCGTTTTCCCGGCGTCATTCTTCCGATGCAATAATCGGGGAGCTGGATAAGCTTCGGAAGTTAAAGGTCCTCGTGATCGGTGAAGCGATTATCGATGAATATCAATACACGAGTGCGATCGGAAAGTCCTCGAAAGAACCGATGCTGGCAGTCAAGCATCTAAACACCGAGAAATTTGCCGGAGGCGTGCTTGCCGTCGCTAACCACGTGGCAAGCTTCTGTGATCGCGTCAGTGTCTTAACCAGCTTGGGAGCGAAAAACTCCCATGAATCCTTTGTCCGTAAGAAGCTGCTGAAGAATGTTAAGCCGATTTTGATTACTCGGCCCGACGCGCCGACGATCGTGAAGCGCCGCTTTGTGGAAAAGTACTTTTTCACCAAGATGCTGACCATCTATGAGATGGATGAGGGACCCGGCCCGGCAGCCTATGTGAAAAAACTTCATGCGGCGCTTGAGCGTGAAACCAAGCGCTACGACGTGGTGATCGTTACCGACTTTGGGCATGGGCTGCTTGATAAGAAAGCAATTAAGATCATTACGAAAAACTCCAAATTTCTCGCCGTGAATACGCAGTCGAATGCCGGGAATGTCGGGTACCATACCGTCTCCCGGTATCCGCGTGCCGACTACTTTTGCGTTGCCGAAAACGAGATTCGATTGGAAACGCGCGACCGCACTGGAGACGTTAAAAAGATGGTTCGTGAGGTCGCTAAAAAGCTTAAGGCCCAGAATTTCACCGTGACCCGGGGTAAGAGCGGAAGCCTGTGTTATAGCCGTTCAGAAGGCGTTTCAGAGGTTCCCGCCCTGGCCGGCCGGGTTGTAGACCGGATGGGGGCGGGAGACGCCTTCTTTGCGGTGACATCGCTTTGCGTTGCTGGGAAAATGCCCAGCGAGATTGTCGGTTTCGTTGGCAACGCTGTCGGGGCCCGTGCTGTCGCGACAGTGGGCCATCGTAGTTTTATCGAGCGAGTGCCTCTCTATAAGCATATCGAAGTGCTGCTCAAATAAAATTTTCCGTTAGGAGAACTCCGTGGCTGAAATCGACATGATGCGGCTGTATCCGAAGACAAAGCGTGACCCCGACGGGAGAGCCGCTCAGATTACACCGGAGCAGCGGGCCTTGGCGCGTGAATTCGGTAAAGATTTTTTTGACGGTGACCGGCTCTATGGGTACGGGGGCTTCGGTTACAATTCGAAATATTGGCATGACACCGTTCGGCTGTTCCGCGACCATTATCAATTGGCCGAGGATGCCAGCGTGCTGGATGTGGGCTGCGCAAAAGGTTTTATGCTTCACGATTTTAAGGAAATGTCCCCGGCGATGACGGTCGCGGGTATCGACATCTCGCAATACGCGATCGATAACGCGATGCCGGATGTGAAGGAATTTCTTAAAGTCGCCAATGCCAAGGAATTGCCGTATGAGGACAACTCCTTCGATCTGGTTATATCCGTTAATACCGTTCATAACCTCGAGCTTGAGGATTGCAAGCAAGCCCTGCGGGAAATCCAGAGGGTGTCGCGCAAGCACGCCTTCGTGGTCGTCGATGCGTGGCGCAATGAGCGGCAAAAGGAACAGCTGGAAAAATGGAATTTGACGGCGCTTACCAAAATGCACGTTGACGATTGGCAGAAGATTTTTGCCGAGGTCGGCTATACGGGCGATTTTTATTGGTTCTTGGTCGGATGAAATCGTGAGCGATAAAACGACCATCCTTGTTATCGGCAGCAATTGTTTTACGGGGTCTCACTTTGTCGATGCCCTGCTCGCTGATCCGAACAACCGGGTGGTCGGGATCAGCCGTTCCCCCGAGTATGAAGATTTCTTTCTCCCCTATAAAAAACGGGCGGGTGCCGACTTCACGTTCAAGCAGATCGACATCGTTAATGACTGGGAGCAGTTGAAAACGTTCTTGGACGAACTCCGTCCTGATGTCGTGATCAATGCCGCGGCACTGAGTGAAGTGGCTTTAAGCAATGAAATTCCGCTCGACTATTTCCAGACTAACACCCTCGCCATTGTCCGCTTGGTCGACCATTTAAGGCGGTCTAAATATCTGCGGCATTATATGCATATCTCTTCGGCGGAAATTTACGGATCCTGCGACACGCCGGTTCTTGAAAACGCCGCGCTCAATCCGACGTCGCCATACGCGGTTTCGAAGGCGGCGGCGGATATGTATATCCTCACGGTTATGAAGAATTTTAAGTTCCCCGCGACCTTGATCCGTTCCACTAATGTATACGGACGGCATCAGCAGCTCTTTAAAATCATTCCGCGCGTGATGATTTATTTGAAGCAAAAGAAACAAATCGAGCTTTACGGCGGGGGGGTCGCGGTAAAGTCCTTCATTCATATCCGGGATGTTGTTGAGGGTTCGTTAACGGCACTCGCGAAGGGCGGGTCCGGCGTCTACAACCTCACCGAACGCAATGATCTTTCTATCGCCGATATCGTCCGGCTGATTTGCGATCGTATGGGTTTTGAATTTGAAAAAACCGTCCATGTCGGAGAGAAACGCCTGGGTGAAGATAGCCGTTATGTTCTAGATGACACCCGTGCCCGGGAGGAGTTCGGGTGGGCTCCCCGCGTATCTTTCGAGGATGGGATTGATGAAGTCCGGGATTGGATCGAGACTCATTGGGACGAGATCGAAAAACAACCCCTCGTCTACGTCCATAAATGAGCCTGGCGCACGCGGTGGTCCTCGGGCACTCGGGCTTTATCGGCTCTGAGTTAGTCGAGACCCTGCGTCCTCAATTCGAGGTCCGCGGCTTTTCTTCCCGGCAGGCGGACTTGAGCCGGACCGCCGGTTTGAGCGCCCTCTCCCGCGCGCTCCGTCCTGATACGGTCCTGTTTGTGGCGCTTCGAGCGACGTCGAAGAAAAGCGAGCGTAAACGCGGGGACTCCCTTGAGTCTCTGCAGGCGTATGTCCGTATGATCTCGAATTTGACCGGTCTTTTAGCGAGGCGCCCCATCCGCAAGTGCGTCTATTTGAGTTCCGCTTCGGTCTATGACGATTCTGCGACGGATATGAAAATTTCAGAAACCCGCTTGGTCAACCCGCAGTCTTGGTACGGTATTTCCAAATCCATCGGGGAGATGCTGATGCGAAAGGCGGCGAAGGCGTATCGCTTCCCATTGGTGATAGCACGGCCGTGCAACGTTTTTGGTCCGGCGGGATTTGTCGCCGAGGCCGTGAAATACGGGGGCGTTTCTGTTTATGGGGACGGCAGCGAATTGCGCGATCAGCTGTATGTGAGGGATCTTGCGAGGGCTTTGCGGGGTCTAAGCCGAGGACGTGCCCAGGGAGATTTTAATTTGGCAACGGGCCGGAGTGTTCCTATCCGCGCGGTGCTGGATTCGATGGGATTGCCGTTGCGTATTAAGAGTCTAAAGCGTACGCGCCCTAAGGTGGACTTGGGTTACAGCAATCTCCGGTTAAAGCGCGCCTTGACGGGGTTCCGGTTTACACCGCTGCGCAAAGCCATGCGGGAATCGATTGAGACGTTGGGAGGCAACAGTGTCTGAGACAAGAGTGACTAGGGCGGCTGTCCTGCGCGAGATCGGAAAACCTTTGGTGATTGAAGAGCTAACGCTCCCGGAGGTGAAAGCCGGTCAAGTTTTAGTCAAAATGAAAATGGCAGGCGTTTGTCATTCCCAGCGGATCGAGGCCTCGGGCGGGCGCGGTCCTGATCGTTTCCTGCCGCATCTGATGGGGCATGAAGGCGTCGGCATTGTGAAGGCCGTCGGCCCCGGAGTTGCCAAGGCCGCGGTAGGGGATCAAGTTGTTTTGTCATGGCTCCGCGGTTCGGGAATTGACGGCGGCGGGGTCCATTATAAGTCGGGCGGGGAGGTTGTCAATGCCGGCCCGATCGCCACGTTTTGTGAAACTCCTATTGTGTCGGAGGTCTGTATCACGCGGATTGATCCCTCTGTGGACGCTAAGGCTGCTGTGCTGGCGGGATGCGCGATCCCTACGGGTGCGGGGACTGTTTGGAACGCGATGCCGGCGCGAAAGGAAGGTGCTGTGTGTATCGTCGGTGCCGGCGGCGTTGGTTTAGCCGCCCTCAGCGGTGCGGTCCAAGCCGGTTGGGGAACCGTCGTCGGTGTTGATGTAAAGGCACTGCGGTTAAGCCGGGCTAAAGAGATCGGCGCCACGCATGTTATCGATGCGTCGAAAGAAGATGTTGCCGCTGCCGCTAAAGAGATTACCGGAGGAAAAGGATTTGATCTTGTTTTAGAATGCGCGGGAACACAGGCGACAATGGAGGCCGCACTTCCGTTGGCCGGACGCCAAGGGCAGGTGATTATCGTCGGTAATTTATCGAAAGGCAAAAAAATTCAGGTAGATCCGTTTGATTTGATCGCCGGTCGTACTCTCCGCGGGAGTTGGGGCGGTTGGATCGAACCCGACAAGGATATCGTGCGTTTTGTCGAAATGGCGGAGAAAGGCGAGTTGCCCTATAAGGCTCTGTTGGGGAAGGGTTTCCCGCTTGATCGCGTCAATGAGGCTCTCGACGAGCTGACCGGAGATGAGCCCGGACGTCCGTATATCGATTTTGGAGCCGCTGCGTGATTCTAGGGGCTTTGATCGAGGTCGCGGTCCTCTTCCTGGTATTTTCTGTTGTGCATCGAATTTCGATTGCGGTGTTTGGAGCGTTGGGTTTCCCGAGGGTTGCCCATCTTGGATTCTTTTTCTTTGCGGCGATTGGAGCGGTTGGCGTTTACCTCCGGTTGGTTGGAAATCCGCTCCAGAGTTCTTCGGTTCTCTTATATCTTTCCTTCTGCATTGTGCATGCCGAATTAACTTCATTGCTGTCGAGGGGTTATTCTCTTCGCATTCTTTACGACCTTCGGACCAGCGGGGAAGGCATGACGCTTCAGGCCGCGAAGGAAGCGTATGGCGGAGGCGTCGGCGTACGGGGGTTGTTGAAAAAGAGATTGCGCACCTTGCATGGTTTAGGGCTTCTTTCTATGGAGAATGATACCGTTGGGCCGTTGACTGCTCTGGGCTCTCTTGCCGGACGGTTCGGCACCGGCATGCGGGCGGCCCTGCGGTTGGATAATGTCGGGTAATGATGAATAGTGCGGTGTGTGAAACGGTGATTTATGGGGCGTTGGCGGCGGGAGCGCTGCACCTATTGGTTTGGCGGGCGCGGCCGTCGAACGATCCCCGGATCGGACTGTTATGCCTCTTGGGTGCGATCGGGTGGGCGTTTTCCATCGGTCTCTATGCCGTTCGTTGGGGGGGGGACCGGATCGCGATTGCCGCCGTAACCTTTCACTTCGTTTTTATCGTGATCGCCTATCTCTTTTTTTACGCGGGACTTGCCCGCTCCGTTTCGATTACGCTGCTGGGCCGGTTGTTGACTGCGCCGGATAAGACGTTAAGCTTTGATGTTCTAGCCGATGAATACGAAAAATCCGATCTGTTCGATGACCGCATTCGGCTTCTTGATACTCTCGACTTGGTTGAGGTTCGGGGGGAGACTATCCGGTTGAGCGGTAAAGGAAGATTGTTGACCGACACCGCACGGAGATTGTGCGGTGTCTTGGGGGGGACTATCGAAGGATGAGCGCTGATTACGTCTTTTCATTTTTTATTCCCTGCCTGAACGAGGAGGGCAATGTCGGCCGTTCCATCGACACCGTCGTTTCTGTCCTTCGCGATCAAAAGGATTCCTTTGAAATTATCGTGGTGGACGATGCTTCTACCGATAAAACAGTTGAGGAATTGGAAGCCGCTTGCAAACGCTATTCAGATATCGATATTACCATCGTTCGTAATCGATTCTGCCGCGGCTTGGGGCGCAATTATTTCATTGCGGCCCATAAAGCGCGCGGCGAATTCTACATGCTGATCAACGGCGACGCGGCGGAACCGGCGGAAACCATTAAAGCGATCGTTGAACGGCGGGGAGATGCCGATGCCATCGTTCCGTACTTCGGCCACAAAGAGACCCGTACCATCCCCCGTCGAATTCTTAGCGGTGCGTTCACGTTCTTGGTTAATTTGGTTTCCGGAAACAGCTTGCGCTATTACAACGGACCGGTGCTGCATCGCACGAAAAACGTCCAGGATTGGTTCGCTGAAACCGCCGGGTTTGCGTATCAGGCCGAGCTGCTGTGCCGTTTGCTGGATGAAGGCATCTCGGTGGTCGAGGTTCAGGTGACCAATAGTGACCGCGGCCGCGGGGCTTCCAAGGCGATCAGTCTCGTTAATCTTTTGTCCGTGGTGAACTCCCTTTCCCATATTCTACTGCGGCGCGTGAGCCGCGTCCTCTTTTGGCCGAAGCGAAAATGAGCGAAGTTTCCTTTCCCCGGCGCGATGTCCCGTCTTATTCCGGGACAATCCAGTCCTCATCTCTTTGGGCTGAGCCGAGTGATATCGAGGGGTGCCGCCGGACTATTGAGAACGCCGTCGCTAAAGGATTGAAGATTTGTCCGCGGGGTGCCGGGAATAGTTACGGGGATCAGAACCTTTTTCAGGATCAAATCGTTTTGAGTCTCGCCAAGATGGACAAGGTGCTTTCCTGGGATAAAGAACGGGGACTTTTGACCGTTGAGCCGGGGGCTACCTACACAAAGATGCTGGGCGTCGTCCTTCCCGATCTCTGGGCGGTTGATATTGTGGTCGGAACGCCGGACGTTACCGCAGCCGGTGCCTTGTCCAATAACGTGCATGGGAAAACCACTTTTAAATCCGGTAATTTCGGAGAGACGGTGGTTCGTTTTAAGCTGCTGCAGGCGGACGGGACGATCATCGATGTCTCACGGGAAACCCAGCCTGAATTATTCAGTGCTGTTATCGGCGGAATGGGCTTGTTGGGGATTGTCGTTGAAATCGAGATTCAGTGCCGCCGCATCCCGTCTCCGTATGTCGAATGCAAAACGGAGTCGTGTGCGAATCTGTCGGAACTCATCGATATGATTGAAGCGGGGCAAAAGGATTCCGACTTTCTCATTGCTTGGGTGGATGCATTTGCTCGGGGCAAGGGGCTCGGGC
This sequence comes from Elusimicrobiota bacterium, assembly GCA_041603335.1. Taxonomy (GTDB): domain Bacteria; phylum Elusimicrobiota; class Elusimicrobia; order UBA1565; family UBA1565; genus UBA1565. The sequence goes on from JBFIEP010000003.1 coordinate 8,359, forward strand.
GCGGTTTTGTGCATTGCGGAAAATGGGCGGAGAAAGACGCGGTTTCCGCTGAGACCATTAAGCGGTCGCTGCTTCCAGCGACGCGGGTTTTTGGATTATTTCCAAAGACGTTAACCTGGGGAATTCTGCGTTGGTTCTTCGGGTCGACCTTTGTTCATATTGCCAACATCGTTCGCTATCACTTGACCCGGTGGCGCGGCGTGACGGTAACAAATCAGCTGTTCCCCGATTTTAATTTCCTCCACAACAAAATTCCCGGCTTGAACGACGTGTATTACCCGTACGGATTTATGGAGTTTGAACCGATTATTCCCAAGAGCGCCGGGATTGAGGGAATCAAAAAGGTGTTGGAGTTATGCCAAAAGCGGGGGTTTGAAAGTATTTTGTGCGGTCTTAAAATCCACCGGCCCGACCAATTTATGATTTCGTTCGAGGGTTCCGGATACAGTTTCGGTGTCGATTTTTCAATGCGGGGCCGGCGGCGCGAAGAAGTTGCTGCCTTCGCCCAGGAATTTTTCTCCCTGATCGCGGACCTGGGCGGGAAAACCTACTTGGCGAAGGATGAAATCCTGCCGAGGAAAATTTTCCAGCGCATGTATCCGCGATACCGGGAATTTCTCAACGTCAAGAAGCGTGTAGACCCCAAGGGGATCTTCGCTTCCGATATGTATCGCCGTCTATTTGAGGATGCCCATGTATGACTACAGCGGGAAGTTGATTTTGGTGACCGGCGCGTCGGCCGGTCTGGGGGCTGAATTGGCGCGGGCCTATCGGGACGCCGGGGCGCAGTTGGCCCTGGTGGCGCGCCGCGTAGATGTCCTTGAGAAAATTGCGAGGGAGCTCGATAGCGGCGGGAAGGATGTCCAATGCTTTCCGTGCGATCTTTCCGATCCGGAAAAAGTTCCGGAGCTGGTAAAGCGGGTCGTTTCGGCGTTCGATCGCGATATCGATGTAGTTGTGCATAACGCGGCTATGTCGTTTTATGGCGAGGTCGAACTCACTCCGTTTTCGGAGGTTCGCAAGTTGTTCGACTTGAATTTCCACGCCGGGGTGCATTTGACCCAGTGCGTTTTGGAATCCATGAAGAAGCGGCGCAGCGGCCAGATCGTCTGGATCGGGTCGGGAGTTTCGTATCGTGGAATGCCGTTTGCCGCCGCCTACAGCTCTTCGAAAGCGGCGGCCCGGATTTTTTGTGAAGCGTTAAACAACGAGTTGGGAGGAACCGGTGTTGATATGGTTCATGTTATCCCCGGGGCTCTGAAGACTGAATTTAACGCGTCTCAGGTAAACTACAGTAAGGTTCATGATCTTAAGTCGACAGGGGCCCCCGCTGATCCCAAGGCGATGGCAAAGAAAATTGTCGAGGCGGGACGGCACCGGCGACCGGCTCCGATTTTCGGACGAAATGCCTGGTTGGGACTGCATTTGACGTACTGGGCGCCATGGCTGCTGGATCGCCTGTTCCGGATAAAATAGTGAAACGCATCGACCTGCACGCCTATTGGGACGAAAAACGCATGAGCATCGATACGATGCTGGGCCGCATGCGGTCTGCCGGGATTGACCGGGCGGTCGTTAGCTCTCCCTGCACGAAAGACTTCGAGCCCGATAAAAGTCCGTTTATGTACAACGTGCAGCGTGTCCTGCTGCGCAGTGATTGGCTGCGGCCGATTGCTGAGCTGATCTCCGCTTCGTTCTATGATTCCCGCGGGCGTTTGCGTTCGGTTTGGCGGTTGTTTACGCGCAGCGGAAAACCGATCAATAAGGTCATCGAGCCTGACAATGCCGCCCTTCTTAGCGTCATCGAGCCTCATCCCCAATTGAGTGCTTGGTTGTGGCTGAATCCCCATGCGATGCCGCCGGCGAAAGAGGTTAAGCGTTTGATCGCGCACCCCCGGGTGGCGGGCATTAAGCTGCACGCCTATTGGCATCGTTTCCCATACGAGGACGCGCGTGAAATTTTCTCCTTGGCGGAGGAATCGGGATTGGCTGTCTATTTGATAATGAACTTCGGGTGGATGGGGTCGGTCTCACGTTTATTGACGGACTTCCCGGAAGTCCGGGTGGTGTTCGGGTATTGCGGCATGCCGTATTTCGATGCCTTGTGGCGGGAAATTAAACCTTTCAAGAATGCGTTCGTTGATTTTACGAGCAACCACATTGATGGTGACGGCATTGCTGCGGCAATTGCGGCCCTCGGACCCGAACGTTGTCTTTATGGATCGGACTGCCCCTACAATTTTCCCGATAAGGATGGAGTATTTGACTACTCCCTAAATGCCCAGCGGGTGTTGGATCATCTTCCTGCCGAGGCAGACGCACAGAAGGTGTTTGAAGGGAACGCCGAAAGCCTGCTCCACAGGGTTTAGTCGACTATTTTTCTTTCGTGGTGGGATTCGAGTACGCCGGGCAGCTTCTCGGTGTGAGGTTTTTTTGCTTCCTCGCGTTTTCCTTTAACGAGAATCCCCGAGATCCAGCCGAAAATCCCGCCGTCGCTCTTATTGTTGGTGATGAGCGCCTGGTAGTTGAGAAGCGCCTCGAACATAATCCGCTTAATGGTTGTCCGCGTCGACCACTTTTGCCATTCCCAGGCTTGGCAGGCGGAGTAAAAAATTCCAAAAATCCCGAGAGGCGGTAATTTGCATAGAAGTCTGACAACGGGTTCGAGGAAGGGATAGCGGGTGACCACGATCGCAAACTTCTGCAAATTGCATATTTTGATGATGTCGGGATTGCGGTCGGGATGCGTCGCGAGAAGACTGAGATGGATGTTGTACGGCGGCTTTTCGAGTTTTACGAGATCCGACTCATCGATCATTTTCTTGGCGAGGGCATAATTGGTGGCGGCAATGCCGGGGAAGAGAACAAAGACGTAGGCGCCCATGGCCGACGGTTGGATTTTCTGGTTCGCATACACGGTCGACCAGGCTTGTTCGTAGGTTTCTCCGGGATTTCCAAAGAGGTTAAAGGTTATGTAGGGAATCTTGTACTGCCGTAGGTATTTCGCGCAGGAGTAGAGCTTTTCGTCTGTAAGTTTTTTGTTGAGAACGGTGTTTCGGATTTCTTCATCGCCGGATTCCACGCCGAAGCGGACGTTGTCGCAGCCGGCTTCCTTCATCGCTTTGACTTGTTCCTCTGTGACCAAGTCGACGCGGAGGTTGCAGCTGAAGGGAACATCAATGCGTTCTTTATACAGCCGCATGAATTCCATAAACCAGCGTTTGTTCGAGTTGAACGTGCTGTCGGTCAGCATGACGAGGCGGCCTTCCAGCAGGCCCTGATCCTTCACGTATTGGATTTCATCAATGAAGCGTTCGACACCGCGGTAATAGGTTGATTTCCCGCCGCCGTAGCGTTCGTTGATTTCAGGCACTTCGCAAAAGGTGCACTTAAACGGACAACCGCGCGATCCCACAAAAATTGCGAAGGGGTAATCCCGGAAGTGTTTGTATTTGCGGTAGAGTTGGCGGTCGGCGAAGGGAAGGGAATCGAGCATCTCCTCGCGCAGCTTCGGGCGCATTATGTTTTTTGTGATGCTCTCGCCGTCTTTCACCCAGAGGCTGTCGATTTTCGAGTAGTCCTCGCCTTTATCGATGGCGTCGCATAGCTCAAGCATCGCGTATTCGCCCTCGGCGATGCACAGGATATCGATGCCTGGATGGGCGATGGTGATGTCGGGGTACATCGTAGAATGGATGCCCCCGATGATTTGAGGCGTTTTGATCCCCTGTTCCTTTAGATAGGAGGAAAGTGTCTTAATCCATTGCCACTGGATCGACATCGCCGAGTACGCGATGAGATCCGGTTTGGTCTCTTCAATATAGGAAACCGTGTTTTCATCGTTTTCAAACAGAATATCGACTTCATGCCCGTTCTTTTTGAGCAAGGCGGACAGCTGCATCACGCCGTAGAACTCGATCCATATATTTTGAAGGAATAGAATTTTAGCCATGTCGTCGGTGGGTTGTCTTGATTATAGCGCCGGGTTATCGGCATTGCAATGTTTGCGGGTATTGTATACTCTCGTCGAGCACGCGGAACGCATTTTTGATGTCTAGGAAAAACGCTTTGAATAAGAAAGAGAAACCCCAAAAGACCGTCTATCTATTGGCCCTGTTGGTGGTGGGTGCTCTTTGCTCGGGGTATTTGCTGATGTTTGCCGCTCGAAGCGTCCACCAGTCCCATTATCCCGAGCAGACGGCTCAATGGGCCAATAACGGCAGTTGGGCTCTTCTTGGCATGTATGGAACCGAAACCAACCTGGAAGAATTGGGCTACTCGAGCCGGGTTCAGGAGGCTTCCGACCATTGGGTTCCATCGGACCCCTTCCTTTTGGAAAATCGGAGTACGCGCATTTTGATCACCGGCTATCTCAATTACCGGGTGATGGGTCTGGTGCACAAAATCGTCGGGAATATGAACTGGACATGGTTTGTCCTGCGCGCCATGTTTTCGTTCTTGTGGGTTCTGTTGATTTATCATTTGGCGCTTCGTATCGGGTTGCCGGAGCCGGCGGCTCTTTTTGCGGCCGTTTTCGCCACGTGTCAGGGTCACCTCTTTACGTTTGTGTGGATAAACAACATTCATTGGTGGGGAGGCGTTAAGGAGCTGGTCTTTCAGAACGCTTGGACGATGTTGTCCTACGGGCGGACCGAGCTCCTCAGAATGCCGCGGCCGGCAGCGACTTACCCGGCGCTGTTTTTGGCGGCCTTGCTCAATGTGAGGACGGCGGAAAAGCTTGATACTCGCAGTGCGGTTATTAGCGGGGTTTGGGGAGGCCTTCTGGCGTACGTCCGAATGGATATTTGGTCCTCGTATCTGGCCGCGACCTTTATTTTTGCCGCCGTCTCTTCCTACCACAAAAAGAAAATTATTTGGCCCCTTGTCTGTTCTGCGGTACTTTCTTTGATCGTTAGCATCCCTTGGTTAAGCGTATATTTGGGCGCCCATAATGAGGCGATGGTGCGGGCCGGTCTCATCTTTAACCGCGATTTCAATTTCATCGCCCTGATTTATTTGGCGGCCTTTGCTGCGTCGGTGTATCGCTTTCGGGAGCCGATGCATTTATTCTCCGCGTCAATACTCGCGTCCGTGTTTCTGGCCAATAACATTCAATTGATTACGGGTTATTCATTCTTTCCTTTCCTGTGGCGAACCTTCGGGAACATATTTTTCCTTTTGATCCTGTTGTCGATCATTCCGCGAAAGTGGCTTCAAAAAGAAGTTTTGTGGAAGGCGGGAATGATCGGAGTCTTGTCGCTTACGACGGTGCAGAGCATCTCCTACGGCGCTATTCATTACCCCTTCTATGGAATGCAGCGTGAGCAGGAAGGCGCGCTGAAATGGATTAGCCGGAATGTCGAGAAAGATAAGGTGGTTTTGGCGCTTAATCCCGAGGTGACGTTTTTGCTTGCCTCGCATACCGGAGCCAAAACGTTTATTGCCTCCGGTTCCACACCGCTTTCGGATCATCCCTCGATTGAGAATGTACGGCGGCTGATGATCGGACTTAAATTGCTCGGAATTGACCGCAATCGATTTTTGAAGGAAACCGTGTACGAGCCGCCCGTCGCGGAGGTCCGGCGCTTTTGGAAGCGCGGAGAAGTCGAGAAGGATAATTTTGTCGGGGCCTACTTCCTATTTAATAATTCGAAGGACCTCGATGAGCATTTGGCAATAATTGACGCTGAAACCGATGTCCCGATGCCGCAATTGGACTACGTCTGGATCGGGGCGTTCGAGCGTCAGTACCTCCCCGCTGAATTTCCCGAAGGCACCGACCTGAAGGAAGTTTACTCCAACCCCCGAGTCGCCCTCTACGCTAAAGGGCCGCTCCCCCTGCAGCTCAAGTAGCTTAAGGGAACTAATTTCGGGTTTGATCGTACTTGGGGTATGTTTGCTGTGTTGCGATCGGCCGCGATTTGCGGCGTTGAAGGTTTTCCTGTTCAGGTAGAGACCGATCTATCAAACGGTCTCCCCTGTTTTGCTACTGTCGGTTTGCCGTCCGGGGCCGTAAGGGAATCGCGTGAGCGTGTCGTATCTGCGATTCGCAATGCGGGATTTAAGTTTCCCGACCGGCGCGTGGTGGTTAACCTGGCACCCGCAGAGCGGCGTAAGAGCGGTTCGCATCTCGACCTTCCGATCGCCTTGGGCGTCTTAACCGCCTCCGGGCAGATTGAGCCAAAGGCATGGGCGGCGCGTTGCTGCGTTTTGGGTGAGCTCGCTTTGGATGGAAGTTTGAGGCCGATTCGGGGAGTCTTGGCCTTGGTGCTCGCGGCCCGCGCTGCGGGGAGTGAGACCGTTATTGTGCCCAGTTGGAATGCGCAAGAGGCGGGTTTGATTGGAATCCCCGTTATCGCCGCAGACTCATTATCGGAGGTCGCCCGATTTTTCGAGACAGAAAAACCCTTGTTTTCGAACGTTTCAAGGGGTGTGACTTTCGTCCCGGAAACGTCCGTTTCTCGACGAGAACTCGATTTGGCGGATGTTTGCGGGCAGGCGCTCGCGCGCCGTGCCCTGGAGATTTCCGCCGCGGGGGGGCATAATTTGTTGATGATCGGCCCTCCCGGCTCGGGGAAGTCGATGCTGGCGCGCCGCTTATCCGGAATATTGCCGCCAATGGAACGGGAGGAGGCGCTTGAAGTAACGCGGATTCATTCTGTAGCCGGTTTGCTGGATGCCGTGGATGGGGTTCAATGTGTTCGTCCCTTTCGGGCGCCGCATGCAACGGCGACGACCGCATCGATGATTGGCGGGGGACCGTCGTGCCGTCCGGGAGAAGTTGTTTTGGCGCATCGAGGGGTTTTGTTTTTGGATGAGTTTCCGGAATTTCACCGGAGTGCGCTTGAGGCGCTGCGGCAGCCGCTTGAGGATAGAACCGTGACGGTAACGCGTGTTCGGGAATCGGTACGGTTTCCCGCGGATTTTTCGCTGATTGCCGCCATGAATCCGTGTCCATGCGGATGGCGTGGTAGTCGTGGTCGTGCCTGTGAGTGTCTGGAGCCTGCCGTTAGGCGTTATGCGGGCCGAATTTCAGGGCCGATGATGGATCGTTTGGATCTTAAAGTGGAACTGGCACCACTCTTTTTTACAGAATGGGTGCAGGCGGGTGCGGTGCGGGCTGAGTCGTCTTCCGCAGTGAGAAAACGCGTACGCGGCGCCCGGGCGCGCGCCGCGCGGCGGAGGAAGAAAACGGGGGCGGTTAGCAACGCGAATCTGCCGACAGCGGATTTAAAGAATGTTTGCGGCGTCTCCGAGTCGGATCTTAATGGGATTCGATCAGAGGCGGAGAAGCGGGGTTTCTCGGCGCGTTCCTTGGATCGTTCTTTGCGTGTGGCGCGAACGATAGCGGATTTAGCGAGGGAGCATAAGGTGGGCCCCGAGCATTTAGCGGAAGCCTTGTTGTATCGGGCGGCTGGACCGACGCGGGCGTAAGTTAGGTGGTTTTAGTGGAGGCATTATGCGAATTTTAGTGGCGATCCTGATTTTGGGAACCGGCGTTGCCCGGTCCCAGGAAACGGTTGTCGAAACAAGGCGGGAAATAGTCCAAGAGGGCAGCGATCACGAAATCGTGAAAGCCGATACCCTTTGGGATCTTTCGATGCACTTTTACAAAACACCCTGGCTGTGGCCCCGCATTTATGAGGCCAATAAGGATCGGATCAAGGATCCGAACATCATTTATCCTGGACAGGTTTTCATTATTCCGGGTCTCGGCAAAACGGTCATGGTCACCGATCAGGTTGTAAAAACGCCCCCTCCGCCTCCCGAGCCCGAACCCGAGCCCGAACCCGTACCGGAACCGATGCCGAAGCTGCCTCCGGGGGAATCCGCGGATAAAGATGAGTTGTCCATTGAGCTGCCAAAAGGGCTGACCGGGCAAACCGTCGCTATGCCGCGTTTTAAAATGATCCCGGGTTGGACCCCTGACGGAAAGGTCTTGGATTATCAGGGCAAAGAAAGCATGACCGCCGCCGGGGACGTTATTCGAATCTCACTTGATACCGGAGTTAAGGTCAGGCGGCGTTCGCGTCTTACGGTCTATCGCTGGTCGGCTCTTCGTGAAGGTGAGGACCGGAAGGCCGTTTACGTTCAGCGTGTGGGAGAGGTCGAGATCGTGCGCAAGCTGAAAGACGGGGAGTACCGGGCGATGATCATTAAGTCGGGCGGTTCGATTCAGCTCGACGATCTTGTGAAGGCGGAATAGGGTAATCCCATGATGAGAATTCTTTTAAATAAGTGGACGATTCTGGCGTTGATCGTATTTGGCAGCGTCTATTATGTCCGCAATCAATATGATTACGAAGATCTTCTCGTTGTCGCCTCCAAGGAAGAGGGAACTCTCCGCGCCCAGAAAATTGAATATTACGTGGGAATGATTTATTACCAGAGGGGGGACTATCCGCGAGCGATTAAGGCGTTTAACCAATTGCTGCTCAACAGCCCCACTGGTTATTATGCGCCTAAAGCGCTCGCACGCGCCGGTCTCGCCTACAAAGAACATAATCAATACGATGAGGCACGTGAGATGTATCACAAGTTTTTAACGTATTTCCCCGATCACTCGTTGAAAAATACAGTGATGAAGCGTTGGACGCATATTAAGTTCCAGCGCGGAGAGAAAATCCACTGGCATCTCGACGAGGCGTACGAGGAGATTCCCGAGAAGGGGAAACCCGATTAGCCGCTCGTCTGCGCAGCCTCCGTTTGCGCTGGTCGTGAGGGATGCCATGGAGAGGTGTGGGCTTGGCCTTCGAGAGTTGTGCCGCGAGGCGGAGCTTGATCCTTCTTTCTTATCGAAAGTTTTAGCGGGGAAACGAAATCCGCCCTCGGAAGAAGAGGTTTTGAGGCGGATCGCGATCGTCCTGAAGGTGGACCCTGCGCGTCTGATTTCATCGGCGGGCCGTATCCCCTCCGAGTGGCATCGTCTCTATCATGATGAGTACGCGTTCGAGAGGGTCGACCGTTTGCTCCAAGGGACCGGTGCTGCGCAAGCGGCGAGCATCCCCGCATCCATCCCCGCACGGTCCGATGATTTTGGCGAGGAGCTTCTTTGATTCGCCGGCTAGTTCCGGGCGATCAAGATTTTCCGAAACTTCTGCTCGAAACGAAGGACATCCCTGAATTTTTAACGGTTGACGGAGTGCTTGCCCGCGGACCGGCGGTCGCCGTCGTTGGCTCGCGCAAGCCCTCGGTATATGGAAAGCGAATGGCGCGGCAGATTGCGGGGGGGCTTGCCGATTCGGGAATGATCGTTGTTAGCGGCTTGGCTCGCGGAATTGACACGGAAGCGCATGAAGCCGCCCTTAGCAGAGGGGGGATCACCTGGGCTGTTTTGGGATCTGGATTGGATTGTATTTACCCTGCGGAAAACGCGGGGCTGGGGCAGCGGATCGTCGCTTCCGGGGGTGCGGTTCTGTCCCAATTCGAGCCGGCTGTGGGGCCGGACCGCCATCATTTTCCAATGCGCAATAAGATCGTTTCGGGGATTTGCCTTGGGGTGGTTGTTATTGAGGGTACCGGGAGGTCCGGGTCCCTGATTACGGCCCGCTCGGCTGCCGAGCAGGGGCGGGAAGTGATGTGTGTTCCGGGTCCCGTTGATACGCCCAATGGAGAGGCGGCCTACCGCTTAATGCGGGATGGAGTCCGGCCTGTGAAAAGCGCTGATGACGTTTTGGAGCACTTGGGGCTTGAAATTCAAATTCCTCCGGCGGATTCAAATCTTTCTTATAAGGAAGAGGAGAGTACCCTTGCCGAGCATAAAATTCTAGACTTATTAGGTTCTCATTCACTCAGCATCGAGGAGTTAATCGGAGAAACCGGATATAATCTGCCCCATTTGCTTTCCGTACTATCCTATATGGAAGGAAAGGGGTTAATCGTACCGGTGCCCGGACAAGGATATGCCCGCAGCTAAGAAAAAAACCAAGAAAAAAGCCGCAAAGAAAACCAAAAAAAAGGCAGTAAAAAAAACAACTTCTAAGGCCTCCGGCAAGATCAGCGGGGCGCTTGTCATCGTTGAGTCGCCTGCCAAGCAGCGAACAATTTCACGATTTCTAAAAAAGGGCTACACGGTCACTAGTTCCTACGGCCACGTGCGTGATCTCCCCGAAAAGAAGCTGGGTGTGGACGAAGAGAAGGAGTTTGAGCCGACGTATCAACTGCTTACCCGTACCAAAAAGCTCCTCCCGGACCTGAAAAAACTCGCCAAAAAGTCTGAATATGTGTATCTCGCCACGGACCACGATCGCGAAGGAGAATCGATCGCTTGGCATTTGGGCCAAATTTTAGGGGTGCCCGGAGAGCGTTTCCGGCGCATCACCTTCCACGAAATCACGCCGACGGCGATTCAAGCCGCTCTTGAAGAGCCGCGTGATATCGATATGGATCTTGTGCACGCCCAGCAGGCGCGCCGTGTGATTGACCGTCTCGTGGGGTATAAGCTTTCACCTTTATTGTGGAAGAAAATCCGACGCGGCCTCTCAGCGGGACGCGTGCAGTCTGTCGCGGTGCGTTTGCTTGTCGAGAGGGACGCTGAGATCAAGGCTTTTGAGACGTCTCAGTATTGGACGCTTGCCGCTGCCTTTGAGAAGAAAGGCAAAAAGCCCGCCTTTGAAGCGCGCTTGACCCGGTGGAAGGGTGAGAAGGTCGAAGTGACTAAGACTCATAAACTTTTCTCGGAAGATTATCGGGTGAAATCGACCGTCTTTGATTCGAAAAAGTCGATCGGTGTGATTGAAAAGGCAGCGGCAGGCGGAGACTGCACGGTTGTTAAAGTCGAGCGTAAGGAAGTCCGCCGCCGCCCGACCCCGCCCTTTATTACCAGTACCCTTCAGCAGGCCGGTTCGCAAAAGCTCGGTTTCGCGGCCGAGCGAACCATGCGTATCGCGCAGGGGCTGTACGAAGGTATTGATACCGGGGCCGATGATCCGGCCGGTCTTATCACCTATATGAGAACCGATTCGGTAAACGTCGCGGCGGTTGCCCAGAAAGAGGCCCGCGAGTTCATCGACAGCGAGTTCGGTAAGGAATTTTTGCCGGAAAAATCACCGGTCTATACGGGAAAGGTGAAGGGCGCTCAGGAAGCCCATGAGGCTATTCGCCCGACGAGTGTGAAGCGGACGCCGGAGTCGATTAAGAAGTCGCTGACGCCCGAGCAGTTTAAGCTGTACTCGTTGATTTGGAAGCGCTTTGTTGCGAGTCAGATGAAGGAGGCCGTTTTTGATACGGTCGCCGCCGACATCCAAAACGGCGATGCCTTGTTTCATGCGACCGGACGAACCTTGAAGTTTGAAGGGTTCTTGAAAGTTCTTCAGGATAAGCAGGAAGATAAGCAGGATGACGAAGAGGCTTCCGGTGATTCTAAGGACCGCCGTCTCCCCGAATTGTCCGAAGGGGATAAGGTCGATCTCAAGGATCTGATCTCTGAAGAGCACACAACGAGCCCGCCTCCGTCTTATAACGAAGCGAGTCTCATCCGTGCGCTTGAAAAGCACGGGATCGGCCGTCCCTCTACTTACGCTCCGACCATCAAGACGATCGTTGACCGCGGGTATGTCCGTCGAGGGATCAAGGACCGCCGTCTAACGCCGAGCGATCTCGGGATTCTCGTCATCGGACAGCTCAATAAGCATTTCGCCGAGCAGATGGATCTCGGGTATACGGCTGCTGTTGAAGGCCAACTCGATGGAGTCGCGGAAGGCAACGACCGCTGGCAGGAAGTTGTCGGCAGTTTCTACGATCCATTTAAAAAGGCTTTGACTGAAGCCATCGAGACGATGGAGGATTGCCGGGTTGAGCCGCAGCAAACCGACGAGGACTGCCCCATCTGCAGCGAGAAGATGCTGATTCGTGAAAGTCGATTCGGCAAATATCTTTCCTGCTCGAAGTTCCCGAAATGTAAGGGGAAGATTCAGCTGGATCCTGATGGAAAGAAGGTCGTCCCCGAGGAGACCAGTGAGGTTTGTGAAATCGATGACAAGCCGATGGTCATTCGCTCGGGCCGAAAGGGACGCTTCCTTGCATGTTCGGGATATCCCGGTTGTAAGAATACCTACTCCCTCGATGCCGACGGGAATAAGGTGGAAGGCTCCAGGCCGATTGTCACCGCGCAGCCGTGCAACAAATGCCAAAGCGCCATGTGGATGCGGTTGGGCAAGCGGGGTCATTTTCTCGCCTGCTCGGGATTTCCCAAGTGCCGGAATTTGAAGCCTCTCTCTAAGGACAATGCCCAGAAATTCCTGGACGCGGAAGAAATTCGGCGGGCGGCGTTTATGAAGGAAAAAGAGGCAAAGAAAGCGGCGGCTTTGGCAAATCCGGAGCCGGCCGCGGTCGGAGCCGAGAGTGCTTCGGAAGCCGCCGTAGATGGCGGACAAGATTCTTCGGAGTCTTAAGCGGTGAAGCTTCGGGTCCAGCGTTTCCTCACTTCGCTGCGGTCCCGGCGTAATTTTTCAGAACATACACTTCGGGCCTATCGGCTTGATTTGGCTGAATTCGAACGCTTCTGTGCGGGCCGAAAGGTCGCCCCGGGGGCACTTGGCCGTCGTGACGCACGGGCCTATCTCGCAGATCTCGGTGGGCGCGGTCTCGCCCGGGCTTCTCTCCTTAGGAAGCTGTCCGCCGTGCGTTCCTTTTGCCGCTTTTTGCGCGAGGCCGGTGATTTGAAAACCGATCCGTTTTTGAATCTTCCGATTCCGAAGGTCGAGAAAAAACTTCCGCGTTTTTTGTCAGCGCGCGAGGTCGACGGCCTGCTGGAAGGCGGGGGTACGGGTCCCGAGTGGGTGCGATTACGGGACCGGGCCCTTCTGGAATTGCTCTATTCCAGCGGCTTGCGGCGGGCAGAGCTTGCCGGCCTCAATGATCCTGATCTTGATTTCATGGGCGGAACGGCCCGCGTCTTCGGTAAAGGCGCGCGCGAGCGGATTGTGCCGGTGGGAAAGGCCGCTTTAAGTGCGCTTCGCGCCTACCAGCGGTCGCGCCCTCCGTTTTCGGCGTCGATTTCAGGACGGCCTTTATGGCGCAATGCGCGCGGCGGGCGGCTCTCCGGTTCGGGCGTTGCCTTGGTGGTGAAGCGTTGGGCTCGATCGGTGGGGCTGCTTAAGAATGTGGCGCCCCATGCCTTGCGGCATAGTTTCGCGACGCATCTGCTTGACGGCGGCTGTGATTTGCGCGCACTCCAGGAAATGCTCGGCCATAAAAACCTTGCGACCACCCAGATCTATACCCATACCTCCCTCGAGAGTTTGAGGAAGGTGTATCGAAGGAGTCATCCGAGGGAGAAGGGCGGGTCATGACAACGCGCGAGCCGATGCGCGACAAGGTCGCGATTCTTATTGATGAGACCGGCTGCGAACTCGGGGAGGCGGAACTCGCCCTCCAGCTTTGCGGCTACGACGTGCAGGCGGCGGTTCAGGCCATACCGCGCCTGTTTCAAAATATCGGTATTTTTAAAGGCCGCTTCTGTGCGCGTTCCGAATCCCTCTATGGTCTGTGGATTGGAATTCTAAATTTAAGGGAGAAGCGGCTGCTGCGTGCCCGTGCGGTGATCTCCTACAATCCCGCGGTGTTTGCGACCCAACTGGATCAGCATTGGTTTGATTTCGAGGCGCGCCTCTACGCCTGCCGCTTGTGGGCGGGATCTTTGCAGCCTTTGAGTCAGGAAATTGAAGGCGTGCTGGCGGAGCTGTTTGATTCTAAGGAAGCGCGCGGGTTTTACGGGGAAGACCCGGTTGAAGAAACGGAGTTCCAGGAACTGGAACGTCTGCTGGCACGGAGGCTCGGGGGGACAGTCGATCTCGAGGTAAGGCAGGACGTGTTGGATATGGGACAGTTTAATGAGGTGGTTCCGCGCAATCAGACGGACGCCGATCCCGAGCCGGCGA
>JBFIEP010000004.1:0-19830 GCA_041603335.1 Elusimicrobiota bacterium
CGGCCGTAAAATCGGCGACGGCGAGAGATTCAATCGTGAACTTGCCGGTCCGCCGCACGATTCTCAAAAACACATGGGGTGTTGCCTCTCCGAGACTATAGAGACTGCCCGGCTCAAGAATAACGTCCATATCAGCATCGGGAAATTTTTGCTGAAGCGCTTTTCTCAGGGGCTCGCGGACACCCAACGAAACAGGCCCGCACGCTTGGCAGGACTCCGGTTTTGCAGGATCCATCTCCATCGCCTCGTTTGCAATACGCTGGATTCCGGGAGCGAGATCTTTTAGAAAAGCCGCCGTCTGCCCCGGAGACGGGTTGCCGGGGACCGGCTCGATTAACGGAGAGCGACGTGCACGCATGCTGCCGGATAGGAGCGCGAGGATGCCTTCCGCCCCCGAGGCGAAATCCTCATCGCTCATCGTCCCGATTTGCGCCGGCGTAAATCCGCCCATCACATTTTCAACAGCGTCCGATAGCTGGTGCAGATCGACGCTCGTGCGCTCATCGAGCTCAGCTATGACCTTCGGATCCGGCGCCGCCCGTTCGCCGCGAATTCCCGGTTCACCCAGCTCAATCCGCTCGGGTTTAACCGCGTTGACAACCTTCGCCTGTTCCTCCGCCGACTTCGCAAGACGCTCCACAACGGCATTCACGCGCATGCCGGCCTGCTCCTGCACCATTTGACGAAATGCGATAGGCGCTGCGACAGACCCCTCGCCCGCCGCAGCAAGAGAAGGAACCGGAAGGGATTGTGCAGCGGAAAGACTCAAACTATTGAGAACGACCGTATTAAGTCGAACCGGGGCCGGGAGAGCCAGTCCGACAGGACCGGCAGATCCTGTGCGACTGCGCGCAGGAGCCGAGCGGCCCGTCGCATGCAGAGCCGTCGGAATTATCGAAAGCGCTAAAAATAGTCGGAGCGGGACTTTCATCAAAGCCTTACTAGTGTAAAACCCGAGTCGAAATTTTTCCAGGGATTTTCAGCGGACAGCGTCAAACGCCGCCGGGGCCAAATCCCACCTTCGACCGTAGACATGAATCCGCCTTGTCGGCCTTTTATCATGCTCGAGCGGTCCCACCGTATGCGCCCAAAGCAATACCCCGCCAAGCAGGTTGCGAACCCGAAATCCTTTCTTCTGAAGTTTCCGACCGTACTTTCCGCTTCGATAACCAATCGTGCAATAGGGAACGATTAAGGAATCCCTATATTTCCCGCTATTGGCCTCAAATTCTTTTTTGAGGAGAGCGCCGGGAATGATCGAGATTGAAGTTTCTTCTTCCGGTCTGACATCCACAAAAACGACATTCTTTTCCCGAGCCTCTTTAGGAGCAATCACCGCGACCTCTTTAAATCGCTTCGCGTAGCGTGCAGACATTTCCCGTAAACGCACCAGGTTTTCCGCATCGCCCGCAAATACGAAAAATACGATAAAAGAAAAAAGACGAATAGAGAGTGTCATGCGTTTGTGCTTATTTCCGAATGACTTCGACAACAACCGTCGTTGCATCTAAGGAAACTATATCTCCCTTAAAAACCTTTCCCCTGGTCTCCACTTCAAGAGTTGTTCCTACCGCCAACGGTTGCCCCTTTGGGAACGCCGCTCGCGGAATATTCAGCCGTTCCTTCTTCGGGGAAGATCCATCCAAGGACAATAATTTCAGCCGACCCTCAGAATGTCCCACAACCTTAAAAAGTTTGTCGGCTTTCGAGTCAAAAAGAAACTTCTCCTTATTTTTAAGAGAACTCCATTTAAACCACGGAGTAGCAACACCTCCGCGGATGTCTGATCTCTTCGTGGCATACTTGAGTGCATGGTGAAAGTCGTACTGATCGTTACTAATAACAGGAGCGGTCCCAGCTTGTGTCGGAAAACCTCGGACCATCAATACCCCGCCTGCAGGAACCTTATGAGTTTCCACCAACAACCGGCTCATTATTTTCTGCTGAGTCTCCCACGCGACAGACCATGCTCGACTGGAATACCAATTCGTCCATGTGAAAGAACCAATAACAAGCAGGAGCAGTGAGTTGGAAATAATCGCGGGATAACGAAGATTCTGCGCCCAAGGAGACTTCGGGCCCAAAGCGGTGATAAGACCGGCAAGCAACGATCCACACACCCATGCGCCGCTTCCGTTCGTACGGCTCATCACTCCCCATATTTGAGGTTCGTATTGCCCCGATAAAGCGAAGGGCAGATAAGACGCGAAAAAAGTTGTGCCCATAACAACCAGCAATATTTTCAAACTCTTAATAGAAATATTTCCAGCTTCAGGTTTCTCATGAAGAACCCATACGAGTCCCCCCGTAAACGATGCCCACAAAACGACATGGGGCGCTGAAAAATAGTCCCATGCGGCGGAAAAATTAAGCATGCAATTTTCAACCAGCGCAGTCGTCAAGCATTGCAAACCGCTCCAATAGACTGAAAAAGCGTGTGAAAACGAAGGTGAGATGCTTTTTGGATTATCCGCGGCTAAAAGAAATTTCGCTCCTTTCCACTGCCAAAGAACGGCCAATACAAATGGAATTGCGTACGGAAGCATGTCTATGAACGCCGACTTCATAGACTCCTTCATCGTCTTCCCAGAAAATCGGCGCTGTGCAGCCAATCCCGCAAGAAGGATTAAGGGGAGAAATCCAATGGCTTCGTAGGAAAGGAACCCTACGGCATAAAGGACTTGTCCTCCCACCAACTGCACCCGACTCCGGGACCGAAGCCATTCCATGTGACACAGAAAACTCGCCAATAAAAAGATGTGAGCGGCGACATTTACCGATGTCGTGAGCCAAAAATGAATCGCCTCACGAACCGGACAAATCATGACTAATACCGCAGCAAGAAACGCTAAGCGACGACAATTCAAGAGTTTATGGAGGACTAAAAAAAAGAAAAAAGCCTCTAGGCAATCGAGAACAACCAGAATCAATTGCCCGACCATCGGATTGGGGGCTGAAAGCGTATAGACGATGGCGTATCCAACGAGTCCCACTGGGCGAACAATGAAAAACAGACTTCCTAAATAATTAATCAACGCCCAAAATCCGTCGGCCTCCCGCAAAAACTCCAGAAGAACCCAATCATCGAGAAAGAATCCGGTTTTATGGATGAAAAGTCGGAATGAGACTAATTGAACAACCAGCAGGATGAAGACGAATCTCATCCACGGCTGGACCTTCGTCATCGAAGTCCTTGGGATTTTTTCAGCTTAGGCTTCGGCCCAACGGGCTTCGGTGCAGCTTGCCTGGAAGCGGTCGCCCGATAACGCGACACCAAGGCCATCAGCGGATCTGAAGGGGACAGCATATACTTCACCCCCTTTTTTGTAGGAATAATCTGGAGTGAACTCTTATCCCGCAGCTGCTGCTCAGAAAGACGCGTCTTCTCGAGAAGATGACGCTCTTCGGCCTCCGATATCGCGATAAAGCCCGAGGCAAGCAGCTTATTAACTTCCGCATCCCCCTGCAAAACAGCAGTGCCGCCGGAGGACCAATTTTTTGGACGCGGAAGCGGTTTTGTTTTCGGGGTCGGCGCAAATGCTCGCGGCCGCGAAATTCGGGCAAGCAGGTCTTTGGGCGGACGCGTCGTCCCGACGATTCTTCCGTTAGGAAACTTCCAAAACGCGGGAATCTTTCTGCGCACTTTTAAATAAACGGTCACGCCGTCATTGGTCAGCATCCCGTCGCTGGTGAAAATGCGTTTTCCATCAACAGTCTTGATCTGATAAACCCACTGGCCTTCCGCGCCTTTTGACTCGAAATACTGAAAGGCTTCTGAAGACAACAAAAAGATGAATTTCCGGTATCCGGCGGCTGTTAGATCGAGACCATCATAACCCGCTCCCGCACGGAACTCAACAGCCAACCCGCGAAGGCTCCCTAACTTCTCCCGCAGATAGCGGAACACCCCCATGCGTTCGGCTTCACGACACCGCAGGAGCAAGGTATATTGATCAGGACTCCAACGCGAAGACTCCGTCGGGACAATCCCCCGACGCCGCATCTCTTTAATAAGCGTGTCTTTAGGGGGAGGCGCCTGATCTTTGGCAATTAAGGCAGCCGTCGATGTGGAACTAATAACTTCGCCGGGGACACGCCCGCCGCGCGGCTCCTCCTTAGGAGAACACGCGGCGAATAGTATCACCGTGAGAACGGTGAGTAAACTACGCCGACTGCGGGGCAAGAATCCGGGGAAGGACAACGCCGACTTGGTCCTGATACTTGCCTTTGCGGTCCGCATAACTGGTTTCACATGCTTCATCGGACTCGAAAAACAGGATTTGGGCGATCCCTTCATTGGAATAGATCTTCGCCGGCAAGGGCGTCGTGTTGCTGATCTCAATAGTGAGAATGCCTTCCCAACCGGGCTCGAGAGGCGTCACGTTGACGATGATCCCGCAGCGTGCGTACGTGCTCTTACCCAAACAGATACCAAGGACGTTTTTCGGGATTTTAAAACGCTCAATGGTATGGGCCAATGCGAAGGAGTTAGGAGGAACGATACAGGTTTCCCCTTGATAATCGACGAACGATTGCTTATTGAAGTTTTTCGGATCGACTTCGGAATTCAGAGCATTCGTAAAAATCTTATATTGGTCTGCGACGCGGATGTCATAGCCGTAGGACGAAAGTCCGTAGGACACCTTCCCCTCACCGTCCTGCTTTTCAACAAACGGCACTACCATCTGCTCTTCAAGACAGCGCTTTCGGATCCACTTATCGGGCTTAATCATCTACGTTCCTCTCTCGGCGTGCGGACGTTTTCTTCTCACGCGGTGCGGCGCACAAGCGCACTTAAATAATACTAAAAGACACCGCGACAATAGAGCCAGGCTTTTAGTGCCAGCAGCAATTTACGCCAGGTCGGAACTCGGACCCGTTGGAACTGTACACGGAAATCCTCGGCCTCAATCCGGTCCAAAAGGGCCTCATAAATGTGCGCCATCACTTCCGAGGGCGTCATCGAGGCACGGTCATCAGGATGGAGGCGGGAACGGGCCTCACGATAAAATCCCTTTGCCCTAACGAACTCGCGCTTCATCAACGCACGAAACTCAGGAGTATGCTCGCGTAAAGCAAGGGATTTTTCAGTAACCCCGGCCTGCTTCAAATCAGCAAGAGGCAAATAAATGCGGCCCCGCTCGAGATCCTCTCCGACATCACGAAGTATGTTCGTCAGCTGAAAAGCATTCCCCATCGCCAAGGCATAGGCGCGGATATCCTCTGGAGACGTCTTCTTATATCCGAAGATTTCCACACACAGCAATCCGACGGCTCCGGCGACTCCGAACATATACCGATCAAGATCTTCGAAGGTCTCGTAACGGGATTTTTCGAGATCCATTCGGACGCCCTTTACAAGCTCCACAAAGCCTTCTTTCGGCAATTTAAACCGCTCCACGTGCGGCTGCATCGCGATCGTCATAGGATGTTCGGGTTTTCCGTCATAGAGGAGTTCGACTTCGCGCTGCCAAAAATCGAGTTCCCTGGACGCCTCTTGAGAAGAAAGCTTTCCCCCATCCACAACATCATCGACCACGCGCGCAAAACCGTACACCGCACCGAGAGCCTCTTGCTTTTCCTTATCCAGGAAAAGAAATCCTAAATAAAAATTCGAACTCTTTTGCGGCGCAGCCGGGGCAGCCGCGTCAATCGTCATTTGATTTGCTTGCGCCGCGGCAAACGCGGCAGCTTCTTAAGCGGTTCCGGGGACCAGACGAGCTCCAACGCTCCGATGACAATGGTATCCCCGTCCTGTGCACCCTGGGCCTTCAACTCTTTCTCGACCCCAATACGCTTCAATGTTTTTTGGAATCGGTAAGCGCCTTCGATGTAGCTTAAATCAGTCATCGCCGCGGCGCGCTCCACAAACTCACCTGTCACACGGAAATTACCCCCGCCGTAACTGATGACCCTAAATCCCTTCGGGACCCGAACCTTCTTCACATCCTGCTTAGGCGCGAACACCTTAACGGCAGCGGGCAATTTATTCATTTCACGAATCACGGCATCAAGGAGTTCGCTAACACCCTCTCCTGTCGCTGCCGATATCGAGTATATTTTCCGCTTTCTGTACCGGGCACGAATTTTCTTAAGCGCCTCTTCATGCTCGGGGAGATCACTTTTATTCACAGCAAGGACGCGGGGCTTCTTTCCAAGGATCCGGCTATGCAGCTTCAGCTCTTCTTCAATACGCTTCACACCGTCAACGGCGGATGTACCCTTAAACCCTGTCGGATCAACGAGATGGACAATCATACGCGTACGCTCTACATGGCGCAAGAATTCTCCACCAAGGCCCTTCCCATCATGGGCGCCTTCGATAAGACCCGGAATATCGGCAAGAACAAACGAACGCGTTTTATGTTTGACGATTCCCAAATTAGGACTCAGGGTTGTAAAAGGATAATCCGCAATCTTCGGCCGGGCATTCGACACCCGGGACAAGAATGTCGATTTTCCGGCATTAGGAAATCCGGCGAGTCCGACATCGGCAATCAGCTTCAACTCGAGGTGCAGCTCCACTTCCTCGCCGGGAGCACCTTTCTCGTAAATTCGGGGGGCGGTCATGTTTTGGGTTTTAAACGAAGCATTCCCCCGTCCGCCACGCCCTCCCTTTGCAACAACAAAGGTATCCCCTGCGGAAGCAAGGTCGGCAAGCGGCATCCCATCACGGAGCACAATCGTCCCTACAGGAACCTTAACAACAAGGTCTTCCGCTGAAGCACCCGTCATATTTTTACTACTGCCGGGCTTTCCGTCTGCCGCTTTAATATGGGGCTTGTGGGAAAAATCGAGCAAGGTCCGCATCTGTGCGTCGGCAAGAAATACCACATCCGCACCCTGACCGCCGTCGCCGCCGTTAGGGCCCCCAAACTCGCGGAACTTCTCGCGCAGAAAGGAAAGGCATCCCTTACCGCCGTCACCAGCCTTAACGTAGATTTTTACCGTGTCGATGAATTTCATCTTAAAATGGAAAGAACAGGACCTCAGGTCCTGTTCTTTGCCGTGAGAATCGAGAGTGGACTCGTCTTACTTCGACGCTGGATAGACGCTAACCTGCTTGCGTCCCTTCTTTACCCACTCAAAGGTCACGACGCCGTCCACCTTCGTAAAAAGGGTGTCGTCGCGCCCGATCCCGACGTTAACGCCGGGATGGAATTTGGTTCCGCGTTGCCGAATCAAAACCATCCCCGCTTTAACTACTTGGCCGCCGTAATTCTTGACGCCAAGCCGCTGGCCGTGACTGTCGCGACCGTTGCATGTAGAGCCTTGAGCTTTTGTGTGTGCCATAGAGCGACTCCGAGAGGCCCTTAGTTAAGGGAGATATCCTTGATACGGATCTCGGTGAGTTCCTGCCGGTGGCCAGCCTTACGGCTGTACCGGGACTTCGGTCGCTTCTTAAAGACGACGATTTTTCGTCCTCTCGTCTGGCGAACGACTTCCGCTGTAACCTTGGCTTTCTGTGAAGATTTTTTTTCTTCTTCGGCGGCCCAGAGAGCATTAAGCTCAATCGTCGCGCCCTTTTCAGCAGTCAGCTTGTTGACCTGCAAAGTCTCACCGGGCTGAACCCAATACAGTCTTCCGCCCGTTTCGATGATCGCATACATAGTAAAGCCAGTATAGCAAGAACGGCGACATAATGGCAAACGCTGATAAGGAGGATACGGGGTCGTTCATTGAGGTACTGAAGTTATTTAGATTGCCGAAATTACTGATCTTAGTAATAACTTGAATAACTTCAATACCTCAATGAACGACCCCATTTCGTTAGCCCTAAGCACTATAGAGGAGGCGACATTATTGATCCATTTAGGTCACTATTGTGTTATTAAGTACCGTTTAGTGTGTGTATTTTATATGCAGTACTGTTTCATTTTGCAGGCGTGGGCTTGTTTTTTCCCATTTTATCGTCGAGAAATCACTAATATGGGCCGTTTGCGGGGGTTCGCGAACTCACGCCATCCCGATAGTCTTGCTTGATTCCCGTCGAAGCAGCGACGTGGAAGAATCCATTAGGTGCTATTAAGTGTTGTTTATTAGAGTGTCTATACTGTTTTCCGGAAGACTCGATGCGACATAATTACACGCAAAAACCTATTTTCTCGACGACAAGTGTTGACATAAAAATAGTTTTCCGATACACTTACGTTCAGTCGCAACTCGCCGTTCACCGACGACAATTTTACGCACACGCAGGAGGGGCGGATTTAGGCCTAAGGGCCTACTCGTCCCTAAAAAATTAAACTCTCCCGGAGGAGCACATAGTGAGCAAAACCAAGTCCCCCCAAAAAGATTCGACCAGTAAGAAGGCTCCGAAGGTTAAATTGAGTGAAAACCAACTCAAGGTTATTAAGGACAAGTACCTTAGGGATACGCCAACGGTCGAGGCCTGGCTTGATGGGGTCGCACATAATATTGCGCTCGCTGAAATCCTTCTCCACCCCTCCGCTGAAAAATGGGGCGCCTTTGAAGGCGTTCGCCGCACCGTGCATTCAAGCGCGGCTCCGGTTCCGGACGGAAGGCCGACAACCCTAACCCTCTTCCACGAAGGCATCGTTGAGGTCCGCGACCGCGACGCAAACTTCGTGAAGCTCATGGCCAATCTTGAGAAGGTCGCCCGAAAGGTTCCCGAGGCCGGCCGCCTCGTCTCAAAAATGAAGGGCAAGTTCTACAACATGATGGGCGGCTGGGACTTCCTTCCCAACTCCCCTACCCTTATGAATGCCGGCCGTGAACTCCAGCAGCTCTCCGCCTGCTACGTCCTTCCGGTGCCGGACTCCATGGAAGGGATCATGAAATCCCTCACAGCCCAATCCCTGATTCAAAAATCAGGCGGCGGTACAGGGTTTGCGTTCAGTCGCCTGCGCTCTAAAGGATCCCAGGTGAAAAAGACGCAAGGCGTCGCGAGCGGTGCACTCTCATTCATGCAGATGTTCGACAAGATGACCGATGTCATCAAGCAAGGCGGGACACGCCGCGGCGCGAACATGGGAATCCTCCATTATACGCACCCCGAAATCATGGACTTCATTAACATGAAACTCCAGGGCGGGGTTATGGAGAACTTTAACGTCTCCGTTGCTATTGATGCTGAATTCATCGCGGCCGTCAAAGGCGACACCGAGTACAACCTAGTCCACCCGCACGACAAATCAGTCGCCGGAACGGTTAGGGCACGCGCCGTTTGGGACGTGATGGTTGAAAACGCTTGGAAGTCCGGCGATCCGGGATTCGTGGTTATCGACCGCATCAACAACTCGGGCTCCAACCCGACCCCCGCCCTCGGCCAAATCGAGAGCACCAATCCTTGCGGAGAACAACCCCTTCTCCCGTGGGAACCCTGCAACCTTGGCTCCATCAACCTTTCAAACTTCGTCACCGGCCCGATTGCCGAAGGCGAAATCGATTACAAGCGTCTCGAGGAACAGGTCAAGACAGCCATTCACTTCCTCGATAACGTTATCGAAATCAACAACTACCCACTCCCTGAAATCGAGGAACTCGCCAAGAGCAACCGCCGCATCGGTCTCGGCGTCATGGGCTGGGCGGAAATGCTCGTTAAGATGGGCATCCCCTACGACTCACCGGCAGCTGTCGAGCTCGGCGAGAAAGTGATGAAATTCATCAACGACAAATCACTTGAAACATCAGAAGAACTCGCCCGCGACCGCGGTGTTTTCCCGAATTGGAAGGAGTCGATCTACGATCCTAACAGTCCGCACTTCCGCGGTCACGCCGCGACGCCGCGCAACTGCGCGCGAACGACAATCGCTCCGACAGGAACCATCGCGATTGCGGCGGGACTCCAAGGCGGCGGCATCGAGCCGTTCTTCGCGATCGCCTACACGCGCTATAACGCGAAAGCACTTGATGCTCTCAAGCACAACAAGACCCCCGAAGCCAAAGACGTCTTCTTCGAAGCCAATCCCTTGTTTAGACAGCTTGCCGAGGAGAATGACTTCTGGGGACTTAACGAAAAGGATCTCTGGAAGAAGATCGACGCTAATCACAAAGCGGTTCGCGGCGTATCTGAAATTCCGCCCAAGGTTCAACGCCTCTTCCCGACCTCACACGACCTGTCGATGGAAGGACATATCAACATGCAAGCCGCATACCAAAAGCATGTTGATAACGGCGTTTCGAAAACGATCAACTTGCCCAACGACGCGACAACCGAAGACATCGAGAAGGCCTACATGATGTCCTACGAAGCGGGCTGCAAGGGCGTGACGATCTACCGCGACGGTTCCAAGTCGCAGCAGGTCCTCAACCTCTCATCGAAGAAGGCTGAAAGCACCCAGGCCGCCGCCCCCACAAAGAAACGAAGCGAGCCCGTCGACACCTACGGCGTAAAGTCAGAGTACTACCAGGTGAAGACAGGTCACGGACCGCTCCACATCCACATCAACTATAACGAGCACGGTCCATACCAGCTGTTTACAAACATCGCTCCGCTTGGCACCGAGATCTCGGGGCTCACAACGGTGGTCGGAATTCTTCTTTCCAAGTATCTCTCGGAAGGCGGAGATCCGATCCGGATTCTCAAACATCTCAATGCCGCCAAGGGCGACAAACCGATGGGTTTCGGCGCGAAACGCGTTGACTCCATCCCGCACGCGATCAGCGTCGCGCTGCGCGAGCACCTCAAACGAACAGGCTGGATCGACACAGAGAACACCGAGCAGACCAAGAAGGTCGACGAAATGCTCGAGTTCACGAAGAAGTTCCAGCAGGTTTCACACTGCCCGAAGTGCTACTCGGCGAATGTCGCCTATGAGTCGGGTTGTTCGGAGCCAAGCTGCAAGGACTGCGGCTACAGCAAGTGCTCGTAGAAGAATAGCTCTAGCCTTCCTCTTCGGAGGAGGGAACGCCGAGGCCCCCCGCGCAAGCGGGGGGCTTCCTTTTTTGTTTGAATCCCCAAAGATGAAACTGTTTCCTTCCTTGGCCCTGCTGATAGCCGCCATTGCGACCGGCTCCGCGCTTAACCATGCCGCATTTTTATTTACGCCAAACGCAGGGAAGGGACTCTGGACAAAAAGCCTCGACGCATTACAGAAAGGACAACCCAATCTAACGCTACGCAATCTTCGCCCGCTACTACTCCATGATCCGCACAACCACGTTTACCTCTCCCTGCAGGCCGAAGCATTCCGCGCCAAACGAGAATGGGTCGCCGCCGCGGAGATAGGAGAACGCCTACTTACGTCTAAGCGCCCGAAAATAGCCTGCGACCATCTAACCGCGTCGTATCGGGCGCTCGGTCTCGACGACAAATTGCGAAATTCGTTTGAACGCTGCCTGAAACTGGAACCCGACAACGTCAACGGCCTCTTTGAATTAGCGGCCCTCTACGAAAAGTCGGGGGAACTTGAGCTTGCGGAAAAATTATACGCACGCCTGGCCCCATCCCCTTCCTTCAAAGGTGCGCGCGCTTCCCTAAAACGCGTAAGACAAGCGATGAAGAATTCGAAATGATGGAAAATTCAATGAGACTTTGCGCCGTTGCGTGGTGCATGCTCTGCGCTGTCCTCGCACTGCTTGAAACCCATGCTTTTAGCGAACCTCTCGTCGCGACCGGATTTCTACCGGCGTGGCTGAAAATTTTTTCGATATTGCGCTGGCCGCTCGCCCTCCTACTGACCCTGGCACTGGCGTATCGACTAAAAAAAAGGGCCGCGTTCTTCATTCCTTTCGCTATCGCCGCGGGCGCGGGCGCCCTTTGGACTCCGATTGCTCCATGGCTGGTGTGGCTGCCTCTCATCGCTTGGGAAGGACTACTGACTCGAGAGCAAAATTTTAAAACGGTTCCCCTAGCCGGAGCGGCTCCATACGCTGCCGCGGCTTCTTGTTTTCTTATTTTTTCGATTCGGCCGGATACGGAAATCCTGGGCCTCACATGGAGCCTAACGACGCACGCCCTTGCGGCTCTCGCATTTTCTCTTGCCTGGGACTCCATCGGGGCAGCAGCCGTCTGGATCGCTTCGACTCTGGCACTTTCCACCATCGCCCTACCCTCACTCGCCTTATCCCCCCCTGCGGCCTGGAGCCTCGCCATCGTCGCAAGCACCGCCTTAACACTCTCGATTCGCAATGCGAAACGTATTCCACTCACGGCCTGGCCGATTATCGCGCTCATGGGCATAGGCGCGGTGGAACTCTGCGGGAATTTCGACTGGGGACACACGCTTCGCATGCTGGCGGCCCTTACAACCGCAGCGGGCTTCTTTTTAATATTTCGTCCCATTCCCCTACCGAGCAAAACCGGCGGAAAATTCGCGCTGGCACTTATAGCATCAACGTGGTTTCTCATCGCAACGGCTAAATCACTGAGCCCCACGTGGGCACTTGCGGGAACACGGTTGCCCGATAGCGTAACCCGACAGGCAAATCGAGATCCTTCATTTCGAGCGCTGCGGACACTCTTTGCATGGAATAGGCGCGACTCATCGCTTTACGAGACGCTCGAAAAGCACACGAATCTATCCCCGGAAACCCCCTTAATTCCATCGCCGATTCAGACCGAAAAAACCCCGAAGTCTCCCGATATTTATCTCTTCATTGTCGACAGCCTGCGCCGGGATTATCTAGGCATCTATAATTCAAAAGTTTCATTCACTCCAAACCTTGATTCCTTCGCGCGCGAAGCCGCGGCTTTTCCCAACGCATTCACCGCCTATTCGGGGACTTCACTCTCTCAACAAGCTCTCTGGGCAGGATCGCTGCTTCCCCATATTCAGGAAATACGTCCGTTCACGAAATTCGATCGCCTTTCCGCCTTCCTGAAACTGGGAAATTACCACCGCTGGATTTCCAGGGACATCTACCTAGAAACGATGCTGACGGAAGATTCTACCGACCGCGATCTCGACAAAGGAACGATTGGAGATTATCGATTCTGCAGAACACTCTCTGAAATCGAGTCCCGACTTTCCGAGAATCCCTCCGATCCCATATTCGTCTACACGCGCCCCGAAGATTTGCATATCTCAATTCTAAAGCGCGAGGGAGGAAAAACAACGCGTGACGCCGGCTGGAATGGCTTCTACCCTCCCTACGCGGAACGTGTCGCCCGCATTGACGCATGCTTCGGACGGTTCATCAAAACGCTTAAACGAAAAGGGCGGTACAAAGACAGCATTATCGTATTAACCGCAGATCACGGGGAAACACTTGGCGAGGGCTCTCGATGGGGACACGCCTACAATTTAAGCCCGGAACTTTTACGGGTTCCGCTGCTCGCCAAGGGATTGGTTCTCAAATCCGGCGTCGTATTCGTCCACGATATTCCGGCGATGCTTGACGGGACGTTCCGGGAAAACCCGGGCCCGCGTCTTGTCGCATCGACCTACGGCCCCGTTTACGGCATCATTAAGAACGAAGGACGGATTCTCCACATCGCAGATGCCGTGGAGCGGGAAAGCAGGACTGTCTTAATCGAAGATGGAACGCGCCTTGACCCCAATCCCGCCGACGACCGGACAATCATTAACGAGCTTGGGAACCTTGAACGTAAATTCGGCTACTTCGGCCGCTGAACCAACTGCCGTTCATAGGCAGCTATCCAATTCTTAGGGAAAGAACCCCTACGAACGAAAATTCGGGCGATTGGGTCTTGGTACACAAGCGCCCATGCATAGCGCGGGAAGAAGGTCGCGAAGTGCTCGACTTTAATGTTCAGGTCCTTCCCGTCCTTAGGCCGCAAGGTTAGAGATAAAGGACGGGGAGCATTGTTCACAATCGCCCATGAAACACCGTTCTTGTCCAGAAACCCTCTCCACTCGAGAGGCGTCCGTCGGGCACGATAAACCTGTTCCAGGATCGGATGGAATAAATAACGCCCATCCATAAACACCCTCAAATTTCCGTAAAAGCGATGGCCGAGATATCCGCCCCAGCCCCATTCATTAAAAAACCGCCGCTTACGAAAAACGTTCAGATTTGACTCGATAAAATTGCCTGCCGCGACCGGCAATCTTCTTGCGTCAAAGGTTCGCGCGCGCTGCAGGTCCGGTATCGCCAACCACAACACAAATCCAAGACACGCAGCGGCCCAACCGGCCTCCAAGACCCGCCTCCGGGGCTCGGAGAACTCCCACCGGGGGAGAGAAGTCAAAACAACGAGCACGGCGACCGGCGCGAAGAAAATCCCTTGGCGGGTATGCATAAGACCCCACACCCCAAACACCATTGCGGCCAACCCATGACCGATAGGAAGACGCTTGCCGCGAAGGCCGTCCGCGCAGACGAAAAGGACAGTCCCGTAAGTCAGCCACAAAGGGAATTGAAACGGATTACCGAATTGAGGCGGGCGCCACTCCAAGATGTGATTAGACAACATCCCCATCCACTCAAAATGCTGGAGCAAAACCGCATAAACGCCGATTCCATACGGAGTTGCAAGCGTCCCCAAAGCCCCACTTCCCAACGCCGCCGCTAAACACACCCATCCGGGCTTCTCACGACCAAGCATCCAGCAAGCAATAAGGGCAAAGCCCATGGGAAAACCCGGGTGCAAATTTGCCCAAAAGGCAAAAAATACAAAAGCGCCGATTCCCCAAACCCACGGCCTCCGCTCGACCAACTCTCCAACACGCGCTGCTTCAAGCACCCATAATTGAACGCAAAATAGAATTAATGAAAACTGGCCGGGCTTTAATTCCGAATGCAGAAGCATCACGGCCGTCCATCCCATCAATGCCGCCCTACGCAGATTTTTAGAGGCCCCTGTTAATCCCGAAATACTCCAAACAACCACGCCCGTCATGGCAAACAGCAAAGCTTTCAAAAACAGAAGACCCCACCAGCCCCCGACTGAAAAAACTCCCGAAAAAATCAATTGAAGGAGCCACTCAAAGTTGACCCATGGGGTTCCGTAAAGAGTGGTGGAAAACGATTCAACGTGAGGCAGGGCTCCGTCCACTAAAATTGAACGGCCGGCGGAGAGATGCCAAAATAAATCCGGGTTGGCCAAAGGAATAGCGGCGACAACAAAAAAACCGACCAGACACGCCGCATCGAAGAAAATTTCAATTCGCTTCATGGGGCGCACTTTATCAAATTGGTAGAATCGCGCATGCCGTCATTTACAATTTTCACTCTATTTCTCTGCGTCTTCTGGGCCGTGGCAGGGCCTCTGCTTTCTCCAAAAATCGAAAAACGGTTCGAGGTCTTTATCTTCGGACTAGGCCTGATCGCCGTTACCGTGAGCCAATCCTGGGGAGAAACTGTCATCCTGCAATCCTTTTTAAGACCTCTGAAGGTTTGCGGGACGCTTCTAGCGGGCTCACTTCTGTTTTCGTTCGTCTACAAAGAAATACGCACCGTGCTTAAAAAATATATCGACCTCATCGGCCTCAAGGCCTCAATCTTTGTCTCCATCACACTGGTCGGCCTTTCCTCCGCTTTCCTCACTACGACCATCGCCGTCCTTATCCTTATAGAATTAATCTATGCCATGAATCTCGAACGCGAATCAGAAGTCCGTGTCGCGATCGTCGGCTGCTTCGCCATCGGACTAGGCGGAGGCCTCACCCCAATCGCCGGCCCGATCCCGGCGATCACACTCGCCAAACTCGCTGAAACACACTACCAGCCCGGACCCCGCTACCTTTTCGATCTTCTAGGCCCATGGATCATCCCGGCCGTTGTATCAATGGGAGTCATCGGCGGATTTGTCTTCGCAAAACCCGCCCAGAAACCACGCCTCATCGAGGAAGATCCACTCACCCTCTGGAACATGCTCATTCTTACAGGCCGCATGTATGTCTTTATCGCGGGGCTAGTTTTACTCGGTTACGGAGTGGCTCCCTTTGCGGAACGCTATATTCTCGGCACTCCCGGACCGCTTCTCTATTGGCTAAATTCCGTATCAGCCGCGATCGATGGGGCAACCCTCGTCTCTATTGAAATCAACCCCGCCATGAGCCAAGGTCAATTGCGCCACCTTTTGATGGGAGTCCTCATCGCCGGCGGCGCTCTCATAACAGGCAACGCTCCAAACCTGGTTGCGGCTCACAAACTTAAAATTGGAATTCAGAAATGGGCATTTCTCGGGACGCCCATCGCGGCGTTCCTCATGCTCTTTTACTTCATTTCGCTGGGAGTTTATACCGGATGAACTAAAGGGGCCACGGATGCAAAATGGCCCGCCAATCCTTACGTACAAGCACGAGACGCGTCGAACGGACGCCCTCCGCCGCCACCGTGTTGTAATAAACCGTAACACCGGAATTCGCGGCGATAGTCACCGTCCCTTCCGCGAATAGGATTCCATGGATAACGGTATTGCCGCCTCCCCCGGAGGTTGAGAGAGTTCCGCCAATATAAAGAAAGCCCTGAACACCCGTTTTCCCGCCCGGAGTGGTCGCATAATTTAAATTAA
Source organism: Elusimicrobiota bacterium (assembly GCA_041603335.1). Classification (GTDB taxonomy): domain Bacteria; phylum Elusimicrobiota; class Elusimicrobia; order UBA1565; family UBA1565; genus UBA1565. Next base: position 16,385 of record JBFIEP010000004.1, read on the forward strand.
TATCGGATTCGTAGTCATCATCGAGCCCGGGAAACACCGCCGGAGCGGCCCCGTCAAACTCACTCCTGTAATGCGTCCAATTATTACAGTACTGCTTCCAAGCGCTCTGCGGAACAATCATATCGACGGAATTAGCCCCCCAATTCCCGGCCGCTGTCGTGAAATTTCCGGTGACAATAACCGAACCGGTCACCCCAAAATCCTTCTTCACATGCAGGTTCCCTTCGATGAAAATTGTCCCTCCCTCATCGTAGGAAACACCGCTTTCCCAATTCTGATTGGATGAGAAGTAGCAGCTTCCGACCGGGTCATCGTTGACCGAACCAGTGATGGAACAACTCCCCGCCGCTGCGGAAGACCGGTAAAAATTCAAATCGATTCCCGGATCCGGCGGGATATCGGGAGAGAAGGAAAACCATTGGCAGCAATCAGGAGAGTCGCAATTGGGCGGATTCGGATCAGTGTCGATATCCAAACTAGTCGCAGAATGGAATTGAGGAAAGGTAGCACCGCCCGTATCAATATGGTCGCCGCCGATAATAGCGCCCCATTCAACCGTCACTCCCCCTAAAACGTTGATCCCTGAAAGCGCCTGAATCGCGATATCGCCCAAAATGTTCTGTCCGAAAATAACCTTCAGGGCGCGGACCTCCCCCCGCCGCTTGTCTTTGCCAATGCTGTATACCGTTGCCTGACGATCTTTTGGGCCGCTTGCAATGGCCACTGTATAAGAGCCGTGAGCGAGATCTTCAAACTCCTGATCGAAATTAAAATTCGGCACCGGGGTTCCGTCTTCTGTCAGCGCATACCAAGTCGCCGTAGAAAGGCTTAGCGCACGATATGCCTTCTCAACACCGGCCTCCGCCAAATGGAATGCCGTTGTCGACTGATCCTGCTTGGCGGTCCACTTCGCCTCCCGCTGGGTATACATCACCATCAACGGAACCATAATAGACATCAGTACCAAGAGCAGCATAACGCCTACGACAAGTTGTCCAGATTCGGAGGTATTAAATCGACGCGTCATCAGTTCATTATCCGAATTTTCTGAATGGTAAGTTCAAGTTCTTTTTTCTGCCCCAATTGAATCGTCTTTCCCATTGTCATCGAGACGCTTAAAAGACGGGGATAATCGGAACGCGGAAACGTAAACGCCAAATAAACCAAATTATCCGCGAGGGTCGTTTGGTTCCCATCGACAATTTGAATAAATTTACTCCCGCTCTGATAATAGGTAAACGACCGCCCGTCCACATGCTCAAATCGTATACGAGAGAAAACACCTTGTCCGCTCGGAGTATCAATAATAATACTGCGGTATTTCCCTTGACGAACAAATCGGTTTACAATATCGAGAACGGTCCGGGCGTCGCGCTGAATCTCATTGCGGGCGGTAGTCAGCAAATAGAAATTCTGGAGCCCGATCATCAACCGGGGGCCAACCATCGATATCCCCCCCACAATCGCGACGACAATCATAAGCTCAACGAGACTATAGCCCCCCTGACCGTTTCGCCTTCCCTTTCGAGATATTTCCCTTCTCATGGCACCGCTATATTCAACGTCGTTTGGTTTCCAGCCGTAATATTTATCCCCGAGTAGGTTTTAGTCGTCACCGTAACGGCGGATCCGCTGATCGTGGGAACATAGACAGAGACGTTATACGTTGAGGATGTGGACCCGCGAACTTCCACCTCATAGGTTCCTGCGGCAAGGCTCGATGCCGCGTAGAGCGGCGTTTGAGCGGGGGACGAGGACGCCACAATTTGATTCGGGGTAGCGGGAATCGCGTCCACACTGACGAGGATCAACGCCCCCGAAGTAACAAGTTCGTTATTATTTTTAACCGTGCCGGCTAAAGTCCCGAGCGATCCCGAGATCGTAAAAGTTCCAACACTTACGGTTTCCGCCGGCGTCACAGAGGCGGTCAGATTAAGCGGGGAATAGGTCTCCAAGGGATCCAGAATGGGAGCGACGTCATAGGTTCCGGTTGAAAGATTCTTGATATAGAAATTACCGGAAACGTCGGAAGTTCCAAGCCCATACTGGGCGCCATCGATGGAAGCTGCAAATTGGACATTGGGCAAAATGGAAGTCCCGTCGGTGGAAGCGAAACCGGTGATAACCCCTCCTTCCGTCAGGGTAAAGTCGACAACCGTCAATACACCGGTCTGTACCGTTGCGCTTTGAACCGATTCCACATAGGTGGGATTGACGTTGTTGGGATTGCCGATAACAAAAACTTCGCCGCTTGAGACCTTAACGAAATACCTTCCATTGGCACCGGTTGTTTTCGTGGTCCCTCCGGCCAATATTTCGGCTCCGACGATCACATCACCGGAAACATCCGTTACGGTTCCCGAGATATAACCATCGGTCGACATTGTTTCCAAGTGGACGTTAAACCAATTCTCAACCTTCCAGGTCGGATCAGTACTGCCGTTCACAATGGAGGTTGAAACCAGCGATTCCACAACCACCGAAGAAATCGTGGCGGAATATACGCCGCTAGCCACAACGACATTCCAGGTTCCCGTGGAAACACCCGCAAGGGAAAAATAGGCCGACTTAGAGGTCAACGTCACGGTGGTCCCGAAGATATTGGAAGAGATCGTAACCTCGGACGCGGTGACGGCCGGGCCCAGCAAATCATCCGCCGTCACATAAGCACCATACATTGGAACGCCCGAAATGATAGACACGGCGGAAAAGGAAGTATTGCGCAGCCCCGCGACCGCTATCATCGGTGAAATTAATTGACAGATTTCATCGGGACCTAGAAAATCGGCATCATTGTCGCCGGTATCATAAGCGGGGCCGTACGCATCGTTAACATCCGCGGGTGTCGACATACGCAAGGCAGTCCATCCGACTTCGATCGAATCCCCCGCGCACTGCGGGGGTTTATCTCCGGCCGCATTCATTTCATCGATGTCATCGCCTTCAAAACGGGGGGCGGAATTTCCGTCACTCCACCCCACCAAATCCCACACATGACCATCCCATACACGGGTGAGCTGCCACGCCCCGGAATCATTGTCCTGCAGCTTGGTCCCATTGTAATGCGCGTCGGCATTGATGTATTGGTCTCCAAACCAAAAGAAGCTCGCGCTCGCGATTAAATAGTAGTGGAGAGGATCGACATAGGTCGAAACATAATTAATATAGGCCCCGTCGGTTAAGATATTCAACTGGTTTTCGGCCACATACTCGGCATAATAATCGATCGTCGTTGCCGGGCCGTCGATATCGTTTCCGATATTGATTTGAAACGTTGTTGGATTGAATAACTGAAGAAATTCCACCTTGGTGTTTTGAACCCCGTTGCCGACAACCGTAAAGGTCGACAGGGCAATATGCGAGATCAATAAATTGGGATTGGTCCACGCATGCCCTTCGATCGTTCCCGTGGAAATCGGAGTCAAAACAAAGTCCTGATCGGTAAC
>JBFIEP010000005.1:0-19555 GCA_041603335.1 Elusimicrobiota bacterium
CCCCCCTCTATTTCGCTCATCTCCCCCGTGGGGGGAGATGAACGCCCCTCGCAAATATAAATTTAAAAAAACTCTTGCTGGCAGGTGGGAAGTTCCCGGGGCTTGAAGATTTGCGTTCAAATCTTCAAGCATCGCGCACGCAGCGCGAAATAAATTGAAATTCTTTTTCAGGCTGTAGAGATGAGGCCTAGTGGGCGGCGAAAAATTCCCAGATCGTTTCGCTTGCTGAAAAACCGCCCACATAGGGCCCAACCGTTTTCACCCAACGGCGGCAAATTAACCCTCCGGGCTTTCTCCGGCAGGCAGGAGCTTCCTGCGATGTCGCCCCGGGCCAGGCGTGTCCCATGCCCTCAACGAAGCAGTATCCCAGGGTCCCTCCCGATTTGCAGGTGTCGTAGAAGGTGCATGAGGCCGGTCCACGTTTTTCGACGCGGGCGGACTCTTCCTTGCAGGCAAGATTGTTTTGCCAACGGACCATGTGTTTTGGAACGGATTCGCACGCATGCCGCTTTTGTTTAAAGCGCTTCAGCCCAAGTGAGTGAAAAAAGGTCTCGAAGCAGCCGCCGCAATCCTTTCCGCCGTTGAATCGGGCGCATTCATCGAGCTTCCCGTGAATGTGCAAAACGGATAATTTTTTCGTGGGCGTGCAGTCGCGTTCATCTCCTACCGAGCCGACGGGTGCTATCGCAGTGATTAGATCGGGCCGGTCGCACGCAAACCGGTAGGACATGATGGCGCCGTTTGAATGTCCGGACATGAATACGCGGTTGGAGTCGATGCGGTAGTCGCTTTTAACGCGTCGGATTACCTCGGCTAGAAACCCCACATCATCGACGTTCTCTTCCTTGGCTTTTCCGCAGCACCGTCCCCCGTTCCAGACGGAAAAGCGCTTCTTCCCAATTTTTTTCCCGGTTCCCTCGGGATAGACGACGATAAATTTTTCACGGTCGGCAATCGCGTCCATCCCCGCCGAGCGGATCAGTGAATTCGCGTCGCCTCCGCCTCCGTGTAGAAGCAGCACGACCGGTGCCGTGGAAGTTTTCCCGACTTCGGGAGGAGCATAGACGAGGTAGCGCCGGGAATAGTCCCCGAATTCGAGACGGTATTCTTTGTGCTGGGCCGCCGCCGGGATCGATAGCAGTCCGATCAAAAGGAGGCTTTTTATCGGGCTGCTTCCATGAGTCCGTTTCGCAGGGACTCATTATTTAAAAGTTTTAAAAGCGCGTCTTCGATCGCCCGTTCCACCGCGGGGGCCAGGGGGTTGGGCGGCACCGGTTCTACCGAGCGCCAGTCGGCGGGGCGTTCGTAGATGCGTTTGGAAAAACGGCCGGCAACCAGGATCGGTTGATCCAGCAGCGAGCGGCCGTCCTGCGTTCGAAGATGGATTTTAAACGCGCAGTCAGCCCGGTAGTTTGCAAACGAGGCGCTCACGCGGCATTCTTGGATTTCACCGGAGAGGATCGCCTCGGCATCACGGCGCAGGTCGAGCTCTTCGGCGGGTAGGATGCGCGCGTTCGGCCAGCGTTTCAGCCCGCGTTCAATGCCGCGGCGAACGATGCCTCTAATTTCCCGGGGCTGGACGACGCGTCCGCGCCGGCTTTCCGCGTCATGGGACCAAATCCGGTCTACGCCGGGCCGCGTCATCCGCCGGGAGTCTAAAAATGGGAGGACGGTGATATTGATGGGGCGCTGTAGTTCAGGTTCCGGCGTATCGGGTCTAACTTCGTAGGTTCCCATTTGGGGCGTGGTAAATGGTTTGGGTGTCGTGACGCGCACACTTGTCCCGAGTTGGGCGTGGCATCCGAGGAGAAGCGGTATTGCTAGGAATTTTAATCGCACCGGATTTCGTCTCCCAGGGAAACAACTTCTTCTCCGAACTCCGCAGACCGTCCGATCACCGGCCGTTCCCGCACTCCGGCAAGCCGTTGGCAAATCCATGTTTGAGCTGCGCTTAGGCTGCGGAACGCGCGTGAGCGCAGCACCCGCTTGTAGGGGGCGGGATCCTCCTCAAAGCCGTCTACATCGGTGACGCGCAGGCGGATGGGGGCATCAGCATCGGTTTGCGATCCCCACGTAAGCCAGGGACCTTTGCGTCCGGTTCCCTTGACGTCCTTGCGCCGCCGGGGGGGACGCATTGTTTTTGCGAAACGGCGCTGCTGGGCAAGGCGCCGGGATTCACGCTTGCGCCGCCTTTTCCATTCTTCGAGATCGCGGGAGAGATGCTTTTTCCGTTCTTGTTCATAGGCAAGTTCTTCGGCGTGAACGGATTTAGCGACGCGCACCGCGTTGGAGAGTTCCTCTTTGAGTGCGGCGGCCGCGTCGGCGCGGCAGCGGCGCGTGTTGGCCGAGAGGGATGAAAAGGCTGCGAGTGCCGCGTCGGCTGAGGCATCGAGAATTCGAACGGTTGGCGCGTTTTGCGCGGCGCAGCGCATTGCGTCAATCTTTTCCTGAAGGCGTGAAAAGGGAGCATCGATCACGCCGCGTTCACGCGCGGCGTAGTCAATCCCGTCATCCGGGTGCGGAGCCGTTGTCTTCTTCCCCGAGAGACGTTCCATCTCCCGGCGGGTTACGCGCGCCGCGTCCAGGCGCTGGCGGGCTTCTTCAAACAGAATGCGAAGTGATTCCGCCTGGTCTGAGGCGAGTGCGAGGCGGCCCGGCCGTTGATCCCATGGCGCGGCGATTTCCTGCGCATCAGCCCGGACGCGTAGACGCGTGCGGGCCAGGGATTTTGCCCGGGAAAGAAGAGGCGCAATTTCAGCTGCGGGGCCCGTAGAGGCCGCGAGGAGCGCTTCCGTGCGGCGCAAATCGTATCCGCTGCACGCACCTTTTGGAATTTTAAGCAGACGCTGATTAATGTCTGCGCGTATCGTTTCGATTTCCTTCGCGGCGGCTTCAAGTTCCAAGCGCTGTTGGTTTGCCTTTGCGCACTGTTTTGCCGCGCCGGTCGCGTCGCGGTCCAGGCTTTTTTCCAGACCGGCTATTTCTTTATTAAAAAGAGCGAGCCGCCTGTCAAGTTCGCGATCGAGCTCGGCGCGCCTTTCCAGCGCTGCCGTGTAGTCGCGTTCCATCCCACCTAGGTCGGCGGCCGCCGCGCTGGTCGCGAGGGCAAGGATTAGAAGCGGCTTCACGCCGGGACAGCGTTTTTCTTCGGGTCGTCTTCTGCAGACGGAGAGCGCCAGACCATGACCTTGGTGTCATCGACGACTTTCTCATCGGGAGAAAAGTTGTACGCGGCGCCTTTGTCGCCCAGCGCTTCCGTACTAATGAAGATGCAGTCGGCGGGGGCGTATTTTTGCATGTGCCCGGCGATATCAATCACGCGGTCAGACATCTCTTCCATGGGCGTTTCCTCGTCATAGAGGACGCGTCCCGCATTAATGCCCGCGCGGATTTTGAAGTCCATCTTCATCGCCTTAATGTTCTGGTTGAAGTTAACTAAGCCTCCAAGAACATCCTGTCCGGCCTTGATGGCGTCATCCACCGAGTCGAAGCAGATCATCTGGCCGTCCGGGGTCCAGGCGAGCTTGAGGAAATTGTGTTTTTGGAGCGCTTCCATCACATGCTTTTTGTACTGCTTGAAGTCGCGTGCGGCGATCGCCGGATCCTCTCCTTGCTTCATGCCGGTGGAGTTGACCACGTCCATTGCGAGGAATGCACAATGGCGTTTTTGTTCATCAAGCGCTTTTTTCGTTTGGGCGAGCAGCTCCATGAGTTCCTCGCGTTTGTTTATCGTCGGAACTTCTTTCTTTTTGGCTTCGAGGGCTTCCTGGCGCGCTGCTTCGGCGGCTTTCGCTTCAGCCGCCGCACGGCTCGCGGATTCCGCCGCTTTCTTTTTCGCTTCTTCGGCTTCGCGTTTCGCAGTCTCGGCGGCTTTCATCGCCTCTTGTGCTTCGCGGCGTGCTTCTTCTAATTCACGCTTCGTTTTTTCGTCGGCGTCCTTCTTTTGCTTTTCGGCGGCAAGCGTCGCTTCCTGAGCCTCCCGCTTTGCGTTCTCGACAGCCTCCAAGGCTTTTCGCTCCGCTTCAACGGCTTCACTATCCGCGCGTTCTTTCGCGGCATTTTCGGTGGTCGCACGCTGTGCTGCGGCGATAGCCTCGCGTTGAATCTTGTACAACGCTTCCTGTTCCGCCTCTATCTTTTTGCGTTCATCTTCACGCACGGCGGCTTCTTTTTCAAGGCGTCTGATCTCATCCTTACGGGCTTGTGATTTTTTAGACTTTCTTTTCTCGGATTCGCGCTTGTTGAGTTCGTCTTTCCTTTTAAATCGCAGAACTTCACCTTGCTCGAAATTGCGGTCACGGTAGAATTCAATAGCGACAAGTCCGAGGAACAAGGATGTGATGTAGATCCAGGGGGCGGCGTCAAACCCTTCAAAATTGACGGGGAGATGCGTATGCATCCAGTCCATGAGGGGAGCGCGCATCCTGCCCTCAAATCCGATAATCTTCAGCAGAGGAGCATAGGAATCAACCTTCGGGATGAAGGAAAGACCGAGGGCGATGAAAAATAAGCCGATAACTCCGATGAGCACCTTCGATAAAAGCATCGCGGCGATATTCAGCGTTCGTATGACTAATTTTCGGATCCAATACATCGTGCGTCCTCCTTCTCGGCAAGCGCGCGGGTCAACATCTCATCCCGGATAGACCCAAATAAGCGTGATCCATTATACCTAAATTGTGCTCTGGCGTGCCAGACTTAAACTGGTTATCATGCAGGTATGTTCCGTCTTGCATTGGGTTTTCTTCTTATTGCGCCAGGGCTTTCTGCGGCTCCCTTGGCCGAGGAAATCGGGTTCTATGAAAAATTAGTTGAAAAAGGAGATTGGAACGAACGCGTTTATGCGATCAATCAGTTGGGCCAGAAGGGTGTCCACGGCAGAACAGGGATTCAAGCCGCAACAAAAGATCCTGACTGGCAAATTCGCCTAAACGCGGTTCATTGGCTGGGTCGTCTGCGTATTGGGTCTCCTGAAGGGTTTGAAGATATTGCACAATCCGAGGCTTGTCCTTGGGTTCGGATGGCGGCGCTTCATTGGCTGGGAAGGACGGGCGGGGAAAGTCCGCGCATGAGCGCCAACCGTGTGCGGGAAGATTCGGGAGCCTGCCGTACTTGGTCTTGGTCGGCCAAGGAGGGGCTTGGGAAAAAGACCGCGAAGCGTTCCCGGACTATCGCGAGTACGCCGGTTGATGATGAAGGCTGTCAGTACGTTCAGTTCCAGAAAAAACACGGGCGTGTATGTCCGGGGCAAACAATACTGCGCGGTATCGGCATGGCTCCTTATAAGACTACGCTGGGTAAGGGGCGGGCTAAAAATTCGGGGGTTGCGCTTTGTTGTCCCGGTGATCCGTCCGAGGGACCCGTCGCGGCCGCGACCGGACGACCGGTGCAGGTTGAATGCCGATTGCTTCCCCAACAGTGCCCGAAGGGATGGACAATGCTTGAGCCGACAGAAGCGCGTCCATGGGAAAACCGGGACTTTAAGTATCGGCGGACGCATAGTCATCGACTGGGAGATTTAAATTGGGTTCCGTGCTGCCGGCCGCACTCGATGGCGCGCTCCGGCGAGGATGAACCCGAATCGAGCGAGCCGGCTGTCGTTGGGGCGGCTCCCCGCTCGGGAAGGAATTATCTCGACGAAGAGGCGGAGTATCAGCGTCAGGATAAAATCGCTAAAGACGAAACGCCCGAGCAGGTCGAATTTGAGGAACGGGCGATTGCCCGAAAATTGTTGGGGCGTCAAAAGGTTCAAGCGCCCATGTCGTTTCCGCCGAGTAGGGTAGAAGAGGTTCCTAATACGGACCGGGTATCTGAAATCGACGCGCTAATCGATTCCATCGAAGAAGAGCTTTCCGTTATTGAGGCGATCCCCTCACCGAAGGACCCTGACATCGATGCGGAGGCTAGACGTTTGGGCGTCAGCCGCGACGAGGCCCGTCTTGCTCTGGCAAATGGAGCACGGTTGCCGGCGCGGAAAGGACGCTTGCTTCCGCCGCAGGGTCCCGAGGGGCGTGAGGATAATCCGGCGGCCGCTGATCCGGAGCGGTTTGAACCGGAAGACGACGAGCTGCCCTCCCAGCGAATTAAGCGCATGAACCGGGAACTGGGTGAGTCCGAAGCGCGGTTGCGCGGTCCAGAGATTCCGGAATCACGAACCGAGCGCCGTGTTCGCGGACGCCTTATCGTCGAAGACGATCATGGCCGTCCTGAACCCGAGCATAACGCTCTGCCTGCGTTGGTGAAACGCTTGACGTCGAATGACCGCCGCGCGCGGGCGCGCGCGGCCGAGGCGATCGGCGGGTTGGGGTTGAAGGGGAGGCCTGCAATCGGGTTGCTCCGAAAATCCTTGCGGGATGAAAGTCCGGGAGTGCGGGCGAACGCCGCGATCGCACTGGGAAATTTAACGCGCGGCAATGACGAAGCGGTTAAAGGGCTTAAGCGTCTTCTTCGGGACAAGCATCCGGATGTCCGCTACAGCGCGGCCCAGGCCTTGGGGCGCATCGGAACATCTGCGGCCAGTCGTGCGTTTCACAAAAGCATGCGTTCGGGGATGCGCGTGTTTCTGGGCGAAAAGAAGCGCTAAACAATTCCGGAGCCGTATTGCAGCAATGTGTTAGAATCGTGCCCGCATGCGCAAGGCGGCTTTTATGGCGGTTATGATGACCGCGTGTTCATCCCCGATATCTGAACAGGTTAACTACCGACGGGAGATGATTAAGTTCGTTTCCGCGATTCGATCGCATGCCCGGGCGCGCCGCCCGGGTTTCCTGGTTATAGGACAAAACGGACTTGAGCTATTGTCGCCCGATTATTTGGCGGTCATCGATGGTGTCGGACAGGAAAGTCTTCATTTCTCCCACGCCGTAGAAGGAAGGGCTACCGGAGATGAGCACCGTCAATATTTTTATGGTGTTCTCAAGCGCGTGAAGGACGCCGGAAAGCGGGTATTAATCACCGACTATGTCGAAACTTCCAAGCAGGCGCAAGAATCGCACCGGTTGAACAAGGCCGCCGGCTTTGAGGGTTTTGCGGCAACCAGCAGGGAATTGGATTCCGTTGATGGAAACGGCGGAGCCTTTCTGTATTTAATCAATCCCGGAAAGTTCCCGGATAAGGAATCCTACCTGACGGCACTCGCTGAAGCCGAGCATGAGATGCTCATTATCGACACCGGTTTTTCCGGAGACGATCTTCTAACCTCCGAGGATGTGAAACGCCTTAAGAAGAACGGAAGACCGGTCTTGGCCTATCTGAGCATCGGGGAAGCCGAGACGTATCGACCGTATTGGGATCCAAGTTGGAAACAATCCCCGCCGCCGTGGCTTGCCGAAGAAAATCCCGACTGGAGCGGTAATATTAAGGTTCATTATTGGGAACCGGCGTGGCAGAAAATTATTTTAGGATCTCCCGATGCGGCACTCGACAAAATCCTGGATGCGGGATTTGACGGGGTCTATTTGGACATCATCGATGCGTTTGGATATTTCGAGGCTAAGCGTGTTTCTTCCGCCGCTTCCTAACCCTTCCCCGTCTTTCAACCCTTTCCAGCAGGCGTTCCAGGTACCGGGTCGTAAATGGAAGCATCAGCATCCATGCCAGGCGGGAAAGCCGGGTAGGCGCTTCAAACGAAGTTGTCTGCGATATGCGGCAGCCCTTGGGTTTCTCTTCTATCTCGAAGACTAAAACGGCCTTTCCGAGTATGCGGGAAGAATTTTCCAAGCGCAACCGCCTTGGGGCGCGTTCTTCGACAGGACGCCAGGGCCCCTGCATGCCGAGCATTGTCCAAAGGGGCTGGGTGCCGAAGTGTTCGCGCTCGCGCTCGAGATAGGCCAGCGGCGCAAACGCACGGTTGCGGTCCATCGGGGAGCGTATGTCTCGGGAATCGCTAACCCAGAATTCCGGTTCGGTCACGCAAATAGTCTAACCGGGTTGCCTAAAATCCGGGTCAACGCAGGCTCACAAACAGCTTAGGAATCAAGATTGTCCAGCCAATTTACGAGTTCGCGGTTGGTGATGGCAGGATCGAGTAGGTCATCCCCAACCGAGAGGCTCTTTCGTAATTCGGATAATGTCGGCGCGGCGTAGAGCCGCTTCATTGCATCTGCTTGTTTCTTCACGTCTTCTTCGCTATCGAAAAATCCCTCTTTCACGAGCGCCGCAGCACGTCCGGCGATGAGACGTCCCATTTCGAATAGATCGTATTCGGGATGGTATTGGGTCGCCCAAAACGATCCCCCGTCGCGTTCAACGATCAAGGCTTGAACATCGGTATGGTCGTTGGTGGCAAGGATTTCACTTCCGGTCGGAAGGCGGGTAATTTCATCAAGATGCATGATGTAGCCGTCGAAGCGGTCTATTTTCCCATCGTAGAGGCGTGAGGTTCTTCCGGCCGGGGTAATGGTGACGCCGCGGGCAAACCCCCATTCTCTTCCCTTGGGGCTTTTCTTCACTTCACCCCCCGCCGCCGCCGCGGCAATTTGGGCTCCCCAGCAGCTCCCCCATTGCGGGGTTTTCGATGCGAAGGCCGTCTTTGCGAATTCGATTTGCCGCGTGACGCGTTCGTCATCGAGATGATAGGCGGTGAGGTCTGACCCTGTCCAAAGGATGCCATCGTATTGTTCCAGCGAGGCGCCGTTGGGCAGGGTGGAATCCGGGTCTGCGGCATAGACGACATCGATAGAACACTCGGGGCGCTCGCGTTTTAGAATACGGCGGAAGAAATCAGAGGGGTGACCGATGTCGGAAGCATCGAAATTTTCCCGGCTTTTACGCGGGTAGCAATTGAGAATGAGATAAGCGGTGCTCATAGGCGTCCCTCCTGAATTAGCGCGCGTTGGCGCTGGGGGAAATCGGTGATCAGTCCGGCGGCTCCGGCTTCGGCGAAAGAGAGCATCTCTTCTTCCTCATTCACGACATAGACATTAACCGCGAGGCCGCGATCGACGGCGCGCCGTACATCATCGGGAAAGACGCGGGTTCGCCGAACGTTGTACGTGTTAAAGCGGTAGTCTCCGAAATCGGCGGGGTCATGGGGCCATAATGCGACGAGTGCCTGTACTTCAAATTCAGGCCGCCGCTGCCGGATGTCATCAAGCCATTCATGAACTCCGGAAGAAAAAAGCACGTGCTCGGGCCCAATCCCCTCCGCATCGACAACATTAAGGACGCGATCGAGAATCGGGTAATCGGGAAGATGGGCCGGATTGCGCTTAAGTTCGACGTTGACCCGCCAATTAAGTTCGCGGGTCAAGCGAAGCGCCTCGCCCAGTGTGGGGACGCGGGCATTTTTAATTTCTTCTTCGTCGGCCTCTTCTATGTTTCCCGCCGCGATTTGTCCGAAGGGGTCGGTTTTTAAAAAGTGCGAACCCAGGTGAAGGGAGCGATGTTCTTCGAGGGTTAATTCCCAGAATTTTCCGGAAACTCCCGCAGTCCGTTCAAGGTTGTCATCGTGAAATAAAATGAGTTCGTCGTCCTTTGTGAACGCAACATCAAGCTCCCAAAGATCCGAGCCCAAGGCATGGGCCTTGCGCGCGGCGGCCAGGGTGTTTTCGGGCGCAAGGCTCCGTGCTCCGCGGTGGGCGATTGTAAGAGGCGGCATCGGCGCAGTAAAGCAAAATCTTGGGCAATTGCGGTAATAGGGGTGAAACATGGATATGGCATATTCAAAATGGGCCCTGGCGCCGACCGGGCCGCACGTCTATCCTGGGAGTTGCCGTGGCGGAAGAACGATCTGACGAATCTTTCCAAGGGGTCCCTATCGAGTCCGGTTCCTTCCGGGTCGATCGGAAACGTGCGCTGGAAAAGCTCATGCGGTTCCAGATGCCCGATGTCCAACTCTTTCTCCTTCCCTGGATCCGCGCAGCGGCAGCCTCCGGAGCCGCCCATCTTTGGATTTCCCATGAAGAGGGGGGCCTTGAAATCCGTTTCGACGGCCGACCCTGGACGGCGGCAGAGTTAAAGGATCCCTATCGCTGGTTATTCGTTGAGCAGGGAGAGGCCGCCTGCTATGCGCGCAATCGAGAACTCGCAATTGGGATTTTGACCGCGCTGCGGCTGCGTCCTAAAGTGATATCCCTTCTCTTCTTGGAAGAGGAGGGCGCGCGGGTTTTGCGGGTGGACGATCTTGAGCATGAAACGCTCGCCGATCTCCCGGATTTGGCGGTCAATACCGCACTTCCCGGCGAGGAAAACGTGCAGATGAGGATTCGCGTGCAAAAACTCGGTCGTTTCGAAGCCGCCATCGGTCATCTTGAAAAACGCTGCCGCCGTTGTCCGATTGAAATTGAAATCGATGGGAAGGCGCTGTATGCGGATCAACCCCTGATTCAGCGCGATTTTGAGAAGTCGTTTTCCTCCGGAGCTTTGAAGGGATCTGTATGGCTGTCTCCGCGGGCTCTTGTTTCCAGCCGGATCGATTGGGTTGTGTTCGGTACGACCATCGCCGTTGAGAGGGTGGCGCTGCCGGGGGGGCAGGTCGCCGCGTCGCTTTCCCATGACGGATTGAGCAAAACCGCCTCCCAAAACGGAATCGCAAAAGACACGGTCTATCAGGAGTGTCTTCGCGTGCTCGCGCGGGAAACCGCAGCCTTGCTCGAACGGGTTCAAGCCGATATGGAGTTTAATTCGGCGTCGTTGTTTAGAGCTTTGCGCACGGGCCAATACCGGCGTGAGTGGATGCCTTGGGAGGAGCAGACAACGGGCGAATCGGTTTTGTCGGGGTTGGTGGACATGAAAGAATTCGCGGGAGATATTCTGCCCGGCCGGAGAGGGGAGGTTGTTTCTGAAGATCGCCGGCTTCGCAATGTTGTGCGCCGCGCTTCACTCGCGTTTGCGTCGGCACGGGCTGCGGCCTTGCTGCACCGCACCGACATGGATACCGGCGGGGCGCCGGAGGCTTTATGGGATCAGGCGGTGCTTCTTGACGCCGCCGGGCAGTTGATTTCTTTGCGCGTGTTGGAAGAACAGCGCCGATGGCTCGGGTGCGTTCCCTTTGTCGATTCCACAACGCCGGAACCGTTGGAAGGATTTATCAGCGCGTGGACCCCCCGCGAAACGGACCGGCGTTTTTTAGAAGACTTCTTCGCCGGAAATGTGCGGCCGGCCGCCTCAATAACCGATGTTGAACCACAGGGCTCGGAGCGTCGCCCCGCTTTAACCGATACCAACTTGTTAATTCGCATTCCCTTTGAGAAGGGACGCGCCTCGGGGGAATTGGGATTGTCGTTAAGTCCGCACCCGCGCAGTTCACGCATCCGCTGGATGCGCTCAGGTCATTCCTTCGGCTCGGGGGCCTGGTCGCTTGGAGGGCTCCGGATAGAGGCCGCCATCGATGACCCGAGTCTGCCGGGTGCGCCGGACCCGCGCCGGGTAGACGGCCCCGTTATGCGGATTCTCGCGGACTTGCTCGAATTGGTTCCCGAGGCCTACCGGCGCCTGGCTGAGGAATACGACCAGGATGATCCGGGACCGCGCGATGCCATTATTCGCGAACATCTGCTTGATTTGGCGTGCGACTCTTGGGACGGCGCTTCGGAGCGATGGAAGGGAAATGATTGGCTTGAGTCGGTGCCCTTGTTTCGGGAGCGCAGCGGGAGAATGGTCTCCATGCGGGAAATTCGGCAGGCGGCCGCAAAGCGTGTCCCGCTCTCGCTTTTTGTTTCACCGCACCCCGATCAGCAGCTGGAAATGACCCAAGGATATCCAAAACATATCCCGCGGTTGTTTGCAGGCTCAACCCAAATCAAAGGTCTTCTCCCTGTTCGTCAAACCGAGGCCCCGGCGAGCGTCCCTATGGCAATCCCGCCGGTGAAAGTTATTAGGGAGGTGCATATAGATTCGGCCGGAGTTGCGCCGGTGCCTCAGGCAAAGCCGCTGGATCCTGGAGTGCCGGTTTCTCTAATGGGCGCTCCTCCCGAATCTCCAGTGATGCTGCTGCGGTCTGTACTTATGGCATGGTCGCGGGAACCCCACGGAAAGGAAATATCCGCCATGCTGCTGCGGGCGGCCCGGATTCTTGAGAAACGTGAGACAATTGACGGAATTGAAACGGCTTCCTTGGTAGGCCTTCTTGAATCCCTTAACACGGAAGATGCGATACGGGGATATTTATTGTCGACGGCTTTTTCGGCCCTCCGCCGAGTTTCGGGAGGGCAGTTGACCGAAGAAGATGAAGTCGTTTTCCTCACAGCGCTCTTGGCGGAACAATCGAAAGAGCGGTAAACTCAGAGGATGATGGATAATCCGTTTCAGAATGGAGAACGTTCTGTTGTCCCCGCCTCGTTGATTTACGCGCGCGCCAACGGGCGGGTGCTGATGCTTCACCGCAATATCGGCGGGGATAAAGGAGCCAGGGATATCCATAAAGGAAAATGGAACGGTCTTGGGGGGAAGTTTGAGCTCGATGAATCCCCGCTGGAAGCCGCCCGCCGTGAATTTTTGGAGGAAGCCGGCATCGATCTTCCGGATTCGGCTTTTAATGTAT
This sequence comes from Elusimicrobiota bacterium, assembly GCA_041603335.1. Classification (GTDB taxonomy): domain Bacteria; phylum Elusimicrobiota; class Elusimicrobia; order UBA1565; family UBA1565; genus UBA1565. The sequence continues at coordinate 12,482 of JBFIEP010000005.1, forward strand.
TGGGTGTCCTCCAGTTTCCGAATTTCAATCCAAAACGCTGCGAGGATTGGATCGTTTATGTTTTCGAGGCCGACGTTTCCTCGGGTTCCACGGAATCGGGTTTGTTTAAATCCTCACCCGAAGGCGATTTGCATTGGATCGAAGAAGAAAAGATCTGCGACCTTCCGTTATGGGAGGGGGATCGCGAGTTCATTCCGTGGGTTCTTGAGCGGCGTTCGTTCGTGGGGTCCTACTGGTATAAAGAAGGGGCGTTGGAGCGTTCATGGCTCCGGCCTATCGGCGAAGGCGGACCAAAGCGCCCATGAATGTCCTTGTCGTCCATTTTGAGGCCGTTTCCCGACTGCGCGTTTAAGCTATCATACTTTCTGATGGGACTTCAGATCCAAAATAAGGACTTCACCGACGAGGACCATGTCCGGTTTACAGCGCGGCTTCAGCGGGATTTGCTCGCTCTGGAGGAGCTGCTGCGGCGGCCCGGATTCGGTGAGGGTGACACGACCCTGGGTGCCGAGATGGAGCTCGCGTTGGTCGGGGATGACGCCCGGGCGCTTCCGATTAATCGCGAGGTCTTGGGGCGTTCTCTGGATGAGGGGCTTCAGCTTGAGTTAAATCGGTTCAACCTCGAATACAATCTCACGCCCGTTTCGGTAAAGGGGAAACCCTTTCGCAAGATCGAGGGCGAGATGGCCCTCGCGCTTGTCGGCGTCGGCGAAGCGGCCCGGCGTCTAGGCGGGCGCATCGTGCCCATCGGAATTCTTCCGACGCTGCGGGAGCAGGATCTTCAATCCTCCTCACTGACGGATTTGCCGCGATACCATGCTCTCTCGGCGGGATTGCGCCGCGCCCGGCGAAGGCCGTTTGAAATTCAAATCAAGGGGGAAGAGGAGTTGTCGGTGACGTGCGATGACTGCACCCTCGAAGGCGCGAACACGTCTCTGCAAATTCATTGGCGCGTTCCGCCCTCGCAATTTGCAAATGCATTCAACGCCGCTCAGCTTGCTGCGGGAGTCGCGCTCGCCATCGGCGCGAATTCGCCGACGTTTCTGGGACGCCGCTTGTGGGATGAAACACGGGTCGCACTTTTTAAGCAATCGGTTGATGACCGGTCTTTGAGCTACAACGAATGGAAGCGTCTCGCGCGTGTTCCGTTCGGCCATGGCTGGGTTCGGGAAGGGGTGCTTGAGTTGTTTCAGAGCGCGGTTGCCTTATTCCCGCCCCTGATGCCGGTTACCGGAGACGATGATCCGCTGGAAGAGCTGCGCGCAGGCCGTACGCCCGCACTGCACGAATTGCGCCTGCACCAAAGTACGGTATGGCAGTGGAATCGTGCCGTTTACGATCCTTCCGGCGGAGGGCATGTGCGCATCGAAATGCGGGCTTTGCCGGCGGGGCCTACTCCGCGCGACATGATGGCCAGCGCGGCATTCATGCTCGGCCTTGCCGAAGGCTTGCGGCGTCAAATGGATTGGATTTTGCCCGCCTTTCCTTTTTGGTACGCGCAGTACAATTTCTACCGGGCCGCACAGGAGGGCCTTGATGCGAGGCTGTTGTGGCCCTCGTCGGACCCGCCGTCTCCCCGTGAGCGGACCGCGCGGGAGCTTGTTACCGAGCTTCTCCCGACGGCGGAAAAGGGGCTTGCGTCTTTAGGTGTTGAGTCGGGCGAGATCGACCGCGTGCTTGATGTCATTCGCGGCCGGCTTGAAACCCAGACGACCGGGGCGCGTTGGCAAAGGCGTGTGCTAGACCGATTTGAGCGGGTGAGTGGTCGTGATGAGGGATTGGTTCGAATGGTGGAGGCTTATGCGGCCTCCGCGAAAACCGGAAAACCCATTCACGACTGGGCGGATCCCGCGTGAGCGGGGGCGCCCTGATCCGCGTCCTGAAACCTCCGTACGCGCCGCTTCTCGGCGAATCACCGGAGGACTTTCTCGAAGCCCTTGGGGGCCCAAGCTGGTTGGTGGTCAAGGGAACCGGTATGGGGAGGCCGCGTGCGATTACAACCCTTTTGCACGGCAACGAGCCTTCCGGATTTCGGGCGCTGCGCCATTGGCTCGCTTCCGATCCCCAGCCTCCCGTCGATATCCATGTTTGCGTGGCCTCTGTCGAAGCCGCCCGCACGTCGCCTTTGTTTACATGGCGGGAGCGAAAAGGAGGGCGCGATATTAACCGGGCGTTTCGTGCGCCTTATGAGGGGCCCGAAGGGCTGCTAGCCAAAGAGATCCTCGACCGTCTGTTGAAGATCGATCCCGAGGCCCTCGTGGATTTGCACAACACATCAGGCTCGGGGCCTTCGTTTGGGTTGGCCGCCGTCGTTGATGATCAGCATAAGCGGCTCTCCTCATTTTTCACGGAGCGGATGGTGCGCCTGGGAAGTTCCCTCGGCACCCTTATGGAAGCAACGGTCGATTCCTTTCCTTCGCTGATTGTCGAGTGCGGAGGGGTTCCCGACTCGGAGTCCGACGCAACCGCCCTGCGCGGGATTGCCGCATTCGCCGAATCGGAATCGTTGTGGGGCGGACCTGCCAGCGAGATGGCGGAGTTTTACGAAAAACCGACACGCATTAAAATTAAGGAAGGATTTCAACTCGTCTACGCAGACAGCAAAGCGAAAGACGCCGACCTCACGCTGCGCAACGATATCGACCGGCTCAATCATGGCGTGACCGCTTCCGGGGAATTGCTTGGCTGGGTGGGGGAAAAGGGGCTCGATGTTCTGATCCCGCAAGGTCCTGCCGGCGGCCCCCCCATTAGGGCGCTTCTTCGCGAACGTGAGGGGCGTCTTGAAACCGCATGTGAGCTCAAAATCCTTTTGGCAACGACGCGCGCCGATATCGGTGTGTCGGATTGCTTATTTTATTTGATCCCTTCGACGTGAAGTCACTCTTCCAGCCGCTGCGCCTCGGCGCTGTTGAAATCCCGAACCGAATTCTGATGGCGCCGATGACGCGGTGTATGGCAGACGCGGGGCATGTTCCAAGCGCCGCGAGCGTCGCGTATTACGCCCGGCGGGCGGGCGCGGGTCTTATCATCACGGAAGCGACCATTATTCGACCGGACGGGAACGGGTATCCCGACGTCCCGGGACTTTTTACCGATGCCCAGCAAGAGGGTTGGCGCCCCGTCGTGGATGCGGTGCATGAGGCGGGAGGGCGGATTTTTTGCCAACTATGGCATGTGGGGCGTGTCTCGCATCCGCATTTTCTCGATGGCGGTGCGCCGGTTGCGCCTTCAGCGGTCGCGTTGGAGGGGCGGATAAAACGCTCAAAGGGTTTGTTTTACGGAATGCCGCGGGCTTTGAATCTCGAAGAAATTCCGGGCATCATCGATGCCTATACGGCCGCTGCAAAACGTGCGGTGGCGGTGGGCTTTGACGGCGTTGAGATCCATGGCGCAAACGGTTATCTCATCGATCAATTTCTACACGCGAGTTCCAATCGCAGGGACGATATTTACGGCGGGTCGGTCGAAAAGAGAATTCGCTTTGCTCTTGAAGTGGTGGACGGGGTTCTTTCTGAAACGGGTGCGGGACGGGCGGGGATTCGGTTGTCCCCGGGGGCTTATCATTACATGGAAAGCGACCCGAGTGACGCGGAAACGTTTCAGGCCTTGCTCGCTCAGCTCGAATCCCGTTCGCTTGCTTATGTGCACACCGGGATATTCGACGATTCCCAGAAATTCGACTATCTCGGCGGAACGGCCACGGAATTTTTACGTGCCCATTACCGCGGGGGTTTAATCGCCAGCGGCGGTTATACCGCCGAAACAGCCGATGCAGCAATTGAGGACGGGCGATTCGATGCCGTCTCGATTGGGCGTCCGTTTATCGCCAATCCCGATTTTGTTCACCGTGTCAAAAACGGCCTTGCGTTGGCAGCCTATCATGATCGCTTGCTAAGGAAGCTCGAGTGAGACGCTTTTTGCTGTCCCGCCCTGCCAAATCCATGATAACCCGATATACTATCGGACCGTTATGGACAATCTTGCTCTGAAGCTTGTTGTGTATAAAGCCGTCCTTGCCGCCATCTGGTCGGATGAGGCGATGTCAAAACCGGAGCGGAGCCATCTATCCGGTCTAATCGAGCAGCTTGCGGAAGGGGAAGAAGAGCGCGCGGTCTTTCGCCGTCACTCCTTGGCGGAAGTGAGCCGAGAATTTGTTTTAGAACAGATCCAGGAACTCGATCCCAAGAGTAAGCATTTTGTATTCGAGCGCTGTCTTAGTGTCTTAGCCAGCGACAAGCATCTCCAGAATCCCGATCTTCGTTTCCTCGGATTGCTGCGAAAGGCCTGCGGGATCGGGTTCTTTGCCTATCACAGGCGTCTATGGCGTTTGCGCGGTGATGGCGTGAGGTTTGGAAGCCGCTGGCGCAAGGCGGTACTGGTAATCAGTTTGCTCACCGCGATCATGTGGTATTTTGCTGCCCCGCTGGTCCGTCCTCCGGAAAAGTCGAGCGGACGGGAAATTCGATTGCGTGAGGTGGCGATGCAGCGGGAACCTGTTGGTTCCGGCCTTGAGGCGGAATGGGTGTATCGCTTCACGCGCGACAGTTTCGCGACCGTTGAGGTTTCGATTGACGGGGAGAAGCACGCGGGCGGTTCCGCGTCGGTTCTCGGCTATGATTCCGCAGGCGGTACGTATCTGTTGACGAATCGTCATGTGGCGGGGGCGAAGTTAGGCAAGGGCAAGGAGATGACCTACAAGGTTCGGTTTTGGCCCGATATTGTGGTGAACGCGAGTCTTGATTTTGCGTCGCGCCAACACGATCTCGCGGTTCTTTATATTCCTATTCTTAATCCGCAGCGGCCCGCGCTGCCCTTGCGGCCGCGCGCGGGACTTGAGGTTGGGCAGCGCGTCTACGCGATAGGGAGTCCGCTTGGACTTAAGCACACGTTCACGGCCGGAATTATTTCGGCGATGCGTGACGATTTTTTGCAGACCGATGTGGTTGTCGATTCCGGCTCAAGCGGGGGGCCGCTGCTTGATGCGCAGGGCCGGTTGTGCGGTGTCGTGACCAAGGGCCATAAAAGCAAGGATTTTAACTTTGCCCACTACGCCGATGATGTCCTCGAAATGTTGGTAGAACGGCGCAAGCGGGTAGGGACCTTGCGTCCATAGGTGGTAGAATGTATCTACAGGAGAGGTGCGTGAGTGGTTGAAACGGACAGTCTTGAAAACTGTTGACGGGGCAACTCGTCCGAGGGTTCGAATCCCTCTCTCTCCGCCATTTTAAAAGCCCGCACATTTGTGCGGGCTTTTAAAATGGCGGGTGTCGGGCTTCCTCGCCCTCCACTCCGCTGTTTTCTTCAGCGTTATGCATGGGCATTTAATTATTTGAATCAATCTGCCCTAATGTCCTAGCATCTCCGTAGGCCGTAAGACCTGGAGGTGCATCATGCACGCAAGCCGCATTCTCGTCGCCCTTTTCCTGCTCGCCCCCGCCGCTTCGGCGTTCGACGCCCCTGCCGCATTGAAATCTGCACGCAAAGCCGCCTCTGAAGATAAAACACCGATGCCGCCTTCCGGTCCCGCGATTGATATGACGGGAGTCGGGTTTGATGCCGGTAATACTTTTAACGCGACTCCGCTCTACGGTGAGGTTTCAGTCACCTGCAATGCCAACGGCCGTCACGACTACGCCACCTTCCGCTGCCGCGATGAAATCCTTGAGCCCTATGATCACGTTCGCTTCGTCGGGCCGGAGGGTTTGGATGCCGACGGTGTTGAATTGGTTTCCCGGTGGGAGAACGGAAAGACCCGCAAGAAGAAAAAAGGCTACTCCGACGGACGCAGTTCCGGACACTTCAATCTTTGGATCGCGACGCTGTTTCAGCGGCCGCTTCTCGACTACGGCCAAAACCTCATCCACTTTGTTATGAAGAAGGATGGTAAGCGCGTCGCGGAGGGCGACTTCACCGCCACGGTGAATAAAGCCCCTCGGCGGAGTTGTTCGTATCGGCCTCACTACTGGTCCAGCGACGAGAGCGATTGCCGGACCGGATCGCAGATGTGCCGCCGAATGTTTAGAGAACAGAGCTACTGCCGCTAGGCCTAAGGGCCCCCGGCGGACCTGCCCCGACGCTCCTTTTCGCTTCATCGAATTCGGGCGATAATCTCTATAGACGTATGAAAGCCGCAATCATCGCACTCCTGCTGGTTCTTTCAACCAGCGCCAACGCCGAGAACGTCCTCACTCCCTTTGAGGCCGTGCAAGCCGCCGTCGCCAAGGTTGATCTTAATTCCCGCCCCTCGGGAAAGGAGAAAGTCCTTTGGGAGACGCGCCTTTCCGATGTTGAGGCGCGGGCCGAAGATCTATCTAAGCGTATTGCTTCGGGTGCCCTTACTAAAAAGCGGGCGATCGAACTCGAGAAGGATTTATGGGAAACATTCCGTGTGGGAGCTAGGATTAAACGGCTTCTGCGGGGTGGTCCGGTCAAGCCTCTCGCCGGCAACCTTAAGTCCCTTCCGGGTCTTCCGTCGTTGCCGCCGCTTCGCCCATCGAAGCCTCTCACCATTAAGTAATAACCCAGGCCTTAGGGCCCATTTGAATAGGGGCCAATAGAGTAACGGCTGCAGGGTCTTGGGGCCCAGGGTCATTATAGGCCTTTGTGGTACGATTTTGTTCTAAGCATAGATATCTCAGCCGAGGATTATCCCCTTTATGTCAAAAATTCTAATTTCCACCCTCATCACGTCTCTTTCCTTCATAGCGCCGCTCAACGCCATCGTCAATCCCGATCCCATGAGCGACGCTTTTGACGGTAAGGGCGTGAGCTTAAAAAAGGCGCTTTCTGAAGTCGCGATGGCCGAAACCATGCGTACTCAGGCTGTTGGAGAAAACGACGGCCTACGCGGAACCCCGGTTCCCGGGAGCGACTGGGTGTCGCTCGACCCCGATGACGATCTCGGCGACGACGATCCGGCCGGAGGCGACGATGACCGCTTTTGGGACCGCCTCAATGACCGCGCGTTCGATCAAATTTGCAAGTCGATCAAGCTCAAGGCTAAGCAGAAAATCGACATTTCCGATTATGGTCAGGGCGGAATCGAAGTAAGACGGCGGTTGCGCCGGTATCCGA
>JBFIEP010000006.1:0-19512 GCA_041603335.1 Elusimicrobiota bacterium
ACGCCGTCGATGTTCTTCTTCCCTTCGAATGCGAATCGTATACGCGCGGCGGCGAAGGCTTTGTCGGCGAACGCGGTCCATTCCTGGAAGTGCTCGGGTGAAACTGCGCCCCGGCGTCCTCCGTCATCGTCGGAAATTTCGATGACCTTAATGGGGACGACGATGTCCTCGCCCGGGGCGGCCCCGGCGGTCGACGCTCCCAGCAACGCGACCATCACGATGATTGAGTTCATTCGAGTAGTCCCGAAATCCGTTGCTGGGCTTCCTCAACTTTCTCTTTATCCATCGTCTCAACCGATGTCCAAACCCCGTCCCGGGATCTCACCTCGAGGCGATGGAATACTATTCCTACTCCATCGGGACGAATTTTTGTTTCTTGAATAACACGGGTTCCTACGAGATCGCTCGAGGAAATAGATTCGGCCATCGGCCACACGTGGCGAAGCACTAAGTTTGTTCCTTGGATTCCATAATCGTAGAACGGCCAATAGGAAGCCAAAACAAACAAGAGCGGAAATGCGGGAAGTAGAACGGCCGATACCCCTAGAGAAACCCGCCGGAAGTTAAACTTGTAGAGAAACGCCTTTTGGCGACCGTCCAGCCTAATTTCCCATTCTATTCCGGCCCAAATAGCCGCAAAGAAAATAAATACTCCAACGATGATTAACATCATTGCCGATAGGCCGGAAATGGGTTCAATAGACATTGTTTCCAGACCGCTGGTTAAGCCGTCCCAACGCACCTTTTTAACGAGAGCCCATAGCCCGAATATCCCCAGCCCGCCAAAAAACACGACATCGACCACTGAAAACAGGGGCCCCATTGAATTGTCCAGCGCTGCCATACGCTTCAGGTTCTTCGTTTCCGCTTCCAACCGCCGCATTGCCTTTGTACGGCCCGCGTTCTCTCCTTTGGAGGTTTCCAGGTGAATGGATTTGGTTTAAATGAAATGGTGTTGAACCTCGGATTTTCCTATTTGCGTGGAATTCGGATGATCGGGGCATAAAAACTCCATACCCCAATAACTATGGCGAACATGCCCCCTCTGTTGCTGTAGGGGAAATGCTTGATTCCCTTTTTCAACGAGGACAGCTTTTATGGACTCACCCACGATAAAGTGTTGTTCCTAAACGGAAATTGGTCAAGCCGGGAGGGTCTGTGAGAATTCTGTGAACCCGGGGTGAACGCGGCGGGAGCACCCGCTGTTATCCTGAAGGTATGAGAATAACAACCTTCCTCCTTTCTGTTCTCCTCGCTTCTCCGGCGTTTTCGGCCCTTGACGCCGAATTCGTGTCGCAGGAAGTCCCAACTGACATGGTCGCGGGACGCCGTTACCGTGTTTCCGTCACCATGCGAAATACCGGTACCACCTCCTGGACCCGATTGGAGACCTTCCGATTGGGTTCGGTTAATCCCTACGACAACCTCACCTGGGCAGTGGGACGCGTGGAGCTTGATGAGGGGGACCGGATCGAACCGGGGCAGGTTAAGACGTTCTCCTTTCCCATAACCGCCTCAAAAGTTTCCGGCGCCAATCAATTCCAATGGCGGATGCTGCAGGAGCATGTCGCGTGGTTCGGAGAGATGTCTTTAAACGCCGTCGTTTCTATACATCCGGCAATTTCAACTGACAAGGCAGCCTACATAAACGGAGAATCCATGCAGGTAACGCTCATCGGTGCACCGCCTTTAACCCCCGTTCTCTGGTCTACTTGGAAAGACGGCGCTTTGATTGGAGCAATGGATTCCAATCAGGGAGATGCCACAGACTCCGAGGGTCGTTGGACCGGCTCCGGTCCGGCCGGGGTTTTCGGGGTTAATGGCTCTTGGAAAATTCAGGCAAGCATCGGTTCGGAGACCGCCATCACGCATTTCCAGATGTCAGATAGTCTCACCGTCGCGCAGCCCGCCCCGGCTCATAAAGCATTAAGCGCGTCCCATGTCGGAGGTGATTACCGCCTCACAGAAGAGCCTTTTCTCTTTGAGGGGGCGAAGTTTGTGCGCAACCTAAGGACCCAGTCCATATTCGTTTATCTCACTCCCGGCTACGCGACCCGCAATTACCCTGCAACCTCTTTTGGACCAGGGATTTCGAACCTTGAGGAATTGGCCCGCAGCGCCCCGTATCAGGAACTCTTCGCCATGAATTTCTCCACCTTCGTTATCACTGCCCATACATTCGCCTCAAAGCCATGGATCGATACCCATCCCCACGGCCCACTCCCCGCCGAGGTTGCTTCCGCTCAGATTGCGGAATTTCGCGCGCTGACGAAGTATCTCCTAACTCAGTACCAGGGTTCGGGCAAGACATTTATTCTTAAGAACTGGGAAGGTGATTGGTTGATGAATGAGACCTTTGACCCGCTCTATCTGCCCGACTCGACCCAAACGCAAGCGATGCGGGATTGGTTTACAGCCCGCCACGCGGGGATTGTTCTGGGGCGTTCCGACGCGGGGAGTGTTCCCGGGGTGCAGGTTCTCGATGCTGTCGAGTTTACCCGGGTTGGGGTTGTCCGCGCCGGACTCCCAAGTCTGGTTCGGGATGTTCTTCCCTATGTCGACAGCGATTTTATCGCCTATTCCGCGTGGGAAACAATCAACAATCCGCTGACCCAGGATTTGCGACGCAGAACACTTGAAGATGTCGCCTTTCTTCGAGGGCATCCTGCGGCGAAGGGGCGTCCGCTCATCATTACTGAATTCGGTTTCCGGGAAAATGTGCATGCAGATGCCGGGGAACGCACCGGGATCGTCGCGAGGGCATTTCTCGATGGCGGTGCCTCCCTCGCCTTCTTTTGGCAGGCGATTGATAATGAGTGCGAACATGATCAACCGGCATCCCCCGGCGTTTGTCCGGGCCTTGCGCTCCTTCGCCCCGACGGCAGCCGTACTGGCGCGTGGACGGCGCTTCGTGAATTAACCGGCGCCCAAGACAACGCGGCATTTATCTCTTGGAAGATACCCAAGGACATGAAGCCTGGACGGGTTTATTCGGTAAGCATCACCATGCGCAATACAGGGAATGTGGTATGGGACGCCGCGAACGGATTTCTGTTAGCTCCGCTATCTCCCGAGGCTGTCCGCATACAACTTCCATCGAACGCGGCCGTCATGCCCGGGGAGGCTTACACATTCGTTTCGACAGTGACTGCTCCTTCCATCGCTGGGACCTTTCCGCTTCAGTGGACGATGACGCAGGAGGGAGTCGGATCATTTGGAACTCCGACCGGCATTAAGGTTGTAAAAGTTCGCGGATCTGAAAAAAGTCAAGCAAACGGCGGGCCCCTATTGACCCCCGCGGCCTCCGTTGAAGATGCGAGGATTTTCCCAAACCCGCTGCGTCCGGCTCAGGGGCATACGTCGATGTCATTTTCGAATCTGCCCGTAGATTCCAGGGTGCGCATTTATAGTCTCGTTGGACAGCAGGTCCGCGATTTGCGCGCCGATGCCGCGGGCCTCGCCCGTTGGGATGGTCGCAACGATGCGGGAACCGATTTGGGTAGTGGAGTCTACTTCGTTCTCCTGCAGGGTGACGGCCAAAAATCTACGACAAAGGTGGCGATACAACGATGAAATCCCTATTGATTAGCGGTCTCTCATTTTTAATTTCCACTACCGCGTGGGCGCAAATGAATACCGCAGAGTTCCTAAACATAGGTGTTGGGGGGCGCGCCGTAGCTATGGGAGAAGCGTACGCGGCAGTTGCCGATGATGACAGCGCTATTTATTGGAACACAGCCGCGCTGACCCGCATAGACTCCAAATCGGTTACATTTATGCACTCGTCCTATATTGATTCGAGTTCCTTTGATTTTCTCGCCTACGGTCAAAACATGGGTCGATACGGGGCATTCGCGGTCGGAATGCAGCGTTTCTCAGCAGGGGCGATAACAGAGACCAATACCGCCGGGGTCGAAATAGGAACTTTCAACCCCAGCGACCTGGCTGTGTCCCTGGGATATGGCTATCGATTCAACGGGGTCTCGATGGGATTGGGGTTGAAATATGTTCGCTCCGAGATAATCGAAAGTGCCTCTGCCGTCGCGATGGACCTCGGAGTCCTTTCACCCGCCTATCTCGATAACAAACTCACGCTGGCTTTTACCGCAACCAACCTAGGTTCGAAAATGAAGTTCGAATCCGCGTCGGAAAGCCTGCCGACTGCCATTCGCTTTGGAAGCGTTTACCGCTTAAACGATCGCTGGCTTACGGCTTTTGATCTCGCCATCCCGGAAAGCAACGACCCCTATGCCGCTCTGGGAACGGAGTACATTCATGCATTGAAGAAGAGTCTTTCACTCGCTTGCCGCCTCGGTCTTAACACCCGCAGCATGGGAGATATCAACGGAATCACGGGAATCAACTTTGGGATGGGGTTTCAGATGAAAAGGATGTCTTTCGATTACGCCTTAGTCCCTTTCGGCAGCCTCAGTACGACCCATCGGATTTCTGTTACAACGAAATTCTAATAAGAGCATTTTACAATGAGTTCAATTTTTGAATCGAACCCGGAACCACTCGACCTATCGCTCCACGTAGGAAAACAGATTACGGTGGCCATTATTGACAGTAAGGGGGAGGGAGGGGAACCGGAGATATCCTTGCTCGTTGGTAAGCTTGACCGGACCAATGGAAGATACCCGAACGTTGGCGTCCAAAATGGATGGACGAGTAAAAGGCCGTTCGGGCAATAAAAAACGCTCCCGTTGCGGGGAGCGTTTAGAAATTTGGAGCGGGCGAAGAGAATCGAACTCTCGTCTTCTGATTGGCAACCAGACGTTCTACCATTGAACCACGCCCGCTGAGATACTGCTTACGTCGGTAGATCGTTATAATAGCAAATTCTCAGCGTCTTCCGCGACGGCTGGTAGTCGTCGTTTTCTTGGCCTTTAAGGCAACCCAGCGCCTGTATTCAATATTTGCGTTTGCCGTGTAGTTGCCGCTTACAGACGTGGCGTTCATTGCCGTCCCTTTCATGGATGCTATTTTTGCTTGAAATAGTTTGAGGTCCTCAAGGTAATGATAACGCGCCTCGCCGGTGGTGTACTGCTGTCGACCTCTGTATTTGTTGGTTTTAATTTTTTCGGCTGCCGCAGTTGCGTATCGGGAATTGATCCCGCTTTGGACGATGTTCCCGTCCCGATCAATGCCCAGCGAGCCTCGAAGGGCTTCAGCCGTTTTTGGATGTTCTTTATTGAACTTATTCGATAGCGAGAGATAGACAAGATCAAATAAGCGTTTATCGCTTTCGTGCGCGTGAAGCATGGGTCCTATGTGCGTTGCCACTGCCGTGTTGCCCGACCGGGCTTCGGAGATGAGCGTATCCAGTGCCTGATTACGGACGGCACCTAAGCCCTTTTCCAGTCGATAATCCTTCGGTGACTCGACCGCTGAGCGAAGGAATCCAGCGGGGACTGTATGGGCGTTCGTCGGGTTTTGGAAGTTCTTTGCCAGCGCCTTCCCCAGGTTTTCCCGTATTTCGGGATCTTTCTCGACATTCAGGGCCGCTATTAATTTTACGGGGGCGCCGAGTAAAACGTTGTTCTCTCCTTGCCATGCCATCGCTTTAGAGGCCTGGAGACGGACTTTCGGTCCCCGGTCCTGCTGCATCGCTTCGTAGAGGGCGTAGTTGACCGATTTTCTGCGAGCCGAGGTTTTTGTTCCGAGGGCTTCAGACGTTAACGCCTTGATGCTTCGAACAACGGTGTCGTCGTTTGTTTTGCTCGATTTCACTGCGTCGAGGACGAGTTTGAATCCTCCGGCATTATTCATGCGGGTCAATGCCGTGGCAGAGCGTTGTTTGATTTCGTCTGAGCTGCCATTCTCCCATGAGGCTTTAAGGATTTTGAGCATGGGTTTGGAAAGGACTCTCATTTTTTCACGAGCGGCTTGATCCTTTTCATAGCTCGCGACTGCGGCTGCTGACGGCGGGGTTGTTCTCTTTGTTCTTCCGCGCCCATGGTAACTGATTTTGGCGGCAGGTTTACTAGCGTCAGCGACCGAGGCGTCGACGCGCTTGTGGAGCGCCAGTGAGGCCGCGACGGCGCCCGGACTGGTGGAGTTCTCTAAAACCTTTCCGAGAGCGTCATATTGCTTGAGGTCGGCAAGGGCGGAGGCGGCGCTTTCCACGTCGGCCCCGCCCGATTTCGCATCGGTTATATATCCGGAGAGGATGCCGGTCACGCGCTTGCTTTCCGTTTTGTGCCAGCCTGCCTGACGTTTTATTCCCGCGATCAGTGTTTGACGTTCGGAAACGCTCACGCCGCTGTCGGGCTTGAGCTGTGTTTCCATGAAGGTGATGATTTGCGCGCGTCGTTTCGCGGTGCCGGGCTTTGTTCCGAGGCCCGCTATGTTGGTAAGGATTCGGATAGCGGAATTGCGTTCCTCGGGCTTTGCTTCTTTATTCGTCGCGAGAGTTTGCAGCGAGGAAACGTCCTTATCGGAGAAGTAGAGGGCATTCGGGTCCCCGGCTGCCAAGGTGTCAATTTCTTTTCCCAAATCGGAGTCCGAGGCGAATTTGTCTGTAAGCCTTTGCTGCAGCGCTGAAATCACGTCTCGCGCTCGAGAGAGGGATTTTTCGACCTCTCCTGTCGCAACGACGGCGGCTTCCTTTGTTTTCGTAACAGGGACGACGGTTTCCTTTTCAACGACTTCCTTCTTTTTGTCGCCCGGCTCGAGAGGGTCAGCGACCTCGCCCGCTTTCTTTTTGGCGACTGTTTCGCTATCGCCTGTGACTTTTTTCTCTCCTCCGGGCAAGGGAACCTCTTTTGTCCTCTGCCACTGCCGTACAATTTTCTTATCTATCCCATCGCTTCGGTATTCACGGCCGAGATCGTCCCGATACCCGGTCGTTGTGACCTGGGCGCCATGTTTATATTTCACGAGGCGTACATCCTCGGCGACCTCTCCGCCTTTATCGTATGCCTTTACCGCAACGAAATTCTTTTCCAGATCGAGGCTGCGTCTGCTGGTCGCGTAGGACCCGTCCTTAAGTTTGGTTTTTTCGATGACTGTATCGGTGATGCCCTTGCTGAGATCCAGGTCTTTGTAGGCGGAAATAAATTGCGGTCCCTTCATGCCGGCGGATTCCTTCGGGATGCCGTAGAAGGCCCAATTCTTTTTCCAATCCGGGTGGGAGCCGTTCGCCTCGGGGGCCGCTTCTCCGTGATAGAAAAGGACGCCCTTAGTATTCCGTCCGACCTCACCTTTGGCTTTATAGCCGACGGCGGTGTCTTCGCCTTCGCCGAAGCGAAGAAGGGTTTTGCCGTCCCAGTAATGAAGCTTTCCCGCTTTGCGCATGGCCTCAAGTTCTGTCTTGCTCGGACGCTTGGAGCCCATCGTATTTCCGATTTTGAGTTCGTCACCCTTGAGAAAACCGCCTTTAGCCCGGACCTTCTTCCAGCGATCCGCTTTGGGAGTGCTGTCCTTGTCCGGAGCGACCGAGGATCCGTCAAAGAATTTCCCGGGGATGTAGCTTGCGAGTTTCTTGCGCGACGCGTTTTCCTTGAAAAATTTAGACTGCTCCCCTGCCATTTTTGCGACATCGACATTGGCTCTCTGGGCTTCCTTGCTGGTGAGGCCGTAGAGGTTCGGGTCAAGAGTGCCGTCCTTCTTGAGGAGCTTTACGTATAGAGGATCCCCTTCTTTTTTGGGCAGCTTGGTGAGGAACTGGGCCGGCGGAACATAGACATAGACGTCTTCCCCGTTTGTGATGCGAATCCCTTTTACTTTTTGATCGCCGTCTTTATTTTTCTGGAGAATCGCTTCGTGTCTTCCTTTGAGGAACGCGTCTGATTTTGCAATTTCCTGAAAGAATTTATCGGTTTTCGGGTCCCAGGATTTGTCTCCGGACATGACGACGTTTTTGGCGATGGCGCCATAGAATTTGGAGGTCGCGGCCGCAGTGCCTTTTGATTCAATGGGGAGGCCCGTGGTTGTGGGTAACTCACCCTCCTTTTCAGGAAGTTCGGTAACGCTGTATTGCGGAACTTCCGAAATGGTTGCAGAGATGGTCCCTGCGTACGTGCTGAGCGATAGCAGAGATAGTAGACAGGCGAGTGCAATAGAGTGAGAGAAGAGGGGATTCATGGGGGGCCTCCACTCTTGAGTGTAGCGGCGCTTTAAAAAATTTCAAGGGCCCGGCTCGAGTTATTTAAAAAGTCTTTACTTTTCAAGACTCTTTGACCGGCTCGATATCTTTTTGCAGGCGGGGCCCCAGCGGAATCGGGCTTGGTTATTCACATTTTGGAGAGTTATTGTTGAGACGAACCAATCCTCCTCCCCCCTAATAAGGTCAAAACCGAGGTCTATGCGGCGTTCCCGGTTGGTTTCAAACCGTGCCGTACCGCAGCGCCGGAATTCTCCATCCTGGCCTAGAGAATGCCGGACGATTTTATCGAATGTCAGTACCCAAATTTTTTTCATCCGAGGGTCTGTGAATTCGTAACCCCCTGACTTTGAAAGAATCTTGTGTCCGACAACGTGATCAAGGACTGTCTCTTCAAATACTGTAAATGCGGCGTCGGCTTCTTGTTGTTCCTGGGATTCCTCTGCCGAAGCTTCGGTGGCCGGGGCTTCCTCATCGGTATCCATCATCGGGGCGGGGGGAAGGGCATTTACCCCGCTTACCAGCAGTAATAAGGAAAGAAGAATTTTCATTTGTTCTGAAAGCTGCGGCGGCTGACGATTTGTTCAACCTTCTCTTTAAATCCCGGATTTTCCGCGAGGAAACGATCGAATTCCTTCTTAAGGAGAACAAATAGTGTGGTGTGTCCGTTGGCGACGACCGTCGCGTTCCGGGTTTCACCCGCGAACAGCGCCATTTCTCCAAAAAATTGTCCTGGTTTAAGCACGGCCACGGTTTTTGGGAAGAGCCCGAGCGGCCATTTGGAAACCATCACGTCCACGCTGCCTTCGCAGACGATGTAAAAGGCATCTCCCTTGGAGCCGACTTTGAATACTTCTTCTCCGTCGGCATATTGAAAAAGCAGAATAAAGGGAATTGCCTTCGCGAGTTGATCCAGATCGAGCGGTTGGAAAAAATCGACGCGCCGCAATGTCTTTGCGAGCTTGTCGTAATTTGTATTGGAAATTTCGATTGGCTGCATTAGGCTGTACCTCCAAAATCCCCGGTTCCAGACATATGGCTTTCATCGGCCATCAGGGCTTCAATTTGAGGGCGGCATCGAACGAAGGCATCAATCAGTTCCGGGTCAAACAGGCGGCCCGATTGTTCCAGCATGTAGGAAAAAGTGTCATCGACGCTCCACGCGCCTTTATAGACCCGGCGTGTTGTTAGTGCGTCAAAGACATCAACGACGGAAACGATGCGGGCTTCCAGCGGGATGGCATCTCCTTTAATCCCGTCGGGATAGCCGGTTCCGTCCCAATGTTCATGATGCGCCAGCGCGATGTTGCGTGCGAGTTGGAGCAAGCGCGATTCCGCGTTTTCCAGCATCCGCGCACCGTAAACCGGATGCTTTTTCATCTCGTCGTATTCGTCCGGTGTGAGTTTTCCCGGTTTTAGAAGAATCGAATCAGGGATCGCGACCTTGCCGATATCGTGCAGCGGGCTTGCGTAGCGAAGATCTTCAATAAGATCCAGCGGGAGGCCGATTTCGGCGGCAACGAGGCCGGTGTACTTGGAAATCCGGTGTAAGTGCGAGGCGGTATCCTGCTGATCGCGGTATTCGGCGACCATCGCCATCCGGTAAATCGTTTCAAGATGGGACTTTCGCAGATAATCGTAGAGGTGGGCGTTTTCGATCGCCGAGGCCGCAATCGTCGCGAGAATGCGCAAATAGCCTTCGTCCTCTTCATTGAAGGATCCCTTGGATTTATTGAGAACCTCGAAGACCCCGAGTGGTTTTCCATCGCGGTCTTTCAGGGGCACGGCAAGAACGGTTTTAGTTTGATAGCCCGTGATTTTGTCGAAATCCTGCGTGAAGCGGGTGTCGCGGTAGGCGTCGCGGATATTAACTGCGGAACCGGTTTTGCAGACAAACCCCGCAATGCCTTGTCCGATAGGGATGCGCAGCACTTTTTCCCCGACTCCCAGGGCGACCTTGGTCCAGAGTTCCTTTTTATCGGAATCCAGGAGAAATACAGAGCAGCGGTCGGCAATCAGGATATGCCGGACCTCTTCTGCGATAATCGTGAGGAGGTTGTCTATCCGGGTTTCCGGCGCAATGCGCCTGCCAAAGCGGGCCAGAAGCATTTGCCGTCGTTCGAGTTCTTGTCTGCGTCCCATGGGTGTTTAAGGTTTTTTGGTGAGGGAGTTATCGACCCACTCTGATAGGTGGACAACCCTGCATTCAGGATAATAAACCTTCAGTCCCCGTACAAGCTGAAGTAGGCACGAAGTCGAGGATGCCACGACAACGAGAGCCTGGGTATCGGCGATTGCCCCTATTTTTTTACGCAAAAGTTCGTCGGAAAGTTCGGGGTGGACGAACGCGAAGGCACCCGCCCCGCCGCAGCAATTTCCGCCGTCATTAAGCTCTTTGCATTGCTCTCCTGCAAGAGCGCGAATGACGCTGCGGGGCTGTTCCACGATTCCCTGTCCGTTTCGGGCCCGGCAGGCATCGTGCAGGGTCACCGGCCCGTCTTTGGCGGCACTATTGGCAGGAAGTTTTTCGGGGTCGATGACTTCTGTGAAATCTCTAACGCGGGCGGAGAAGCGCCGAGCCCTTTCCGCCCATTGAGGGTCGTCTAAGAAGAGTTGGGGATAGGATTTTAGATGGGACACGCAGGAGGAGCAGTCTCCGATAACGGGTGTAGAATCGGACTCGAATCTCTCGATTGTGCGTTTTGCGAGTATGCGTGCGTCATCAATCGAACCATAGTTGTAAGCGAGCAGGCCGCAGCATGGATGCTCGGGGGCCTTTCCGGGGCCTAGAGTCTTCTGCAGCACCCGAAGCGAGGCTTCTCCCACCCGGGGAAATAGGAAGTTGGTCCCGCAGGTCGTGAAGTAGGACCAACCGTCTCCTATAGGAGGGGGATTTTTTCTCAAGCGGTCCCGAAGCAGCTCCGCAGGGGCTTCGTCCACGTGGAGCACCGCAATTTCCATCGCGTGGAGCCCGAGGAGTCTTAGAATGCCAAGACGGGCAGCGATTTGCGCCAGTCCCCAGCGTTTGAATCGATTTCCCCAACGAATGAGGCTTTGAAAGAGTTCGGGGTTATCGATGAGCAAGCCAACGGCCTTTGTGACAATCCAATGGGGCTTTCCGTCACGCAGCATGCGCCGCCCTTCAAGGACGAGGTCTGCGGTTGGAACGTGAGCGGGGCATACCGTTGAGCACGCACTGCAAAGAAGGCATGAGGATAGGGCTTCTTCCGCCGCGCCGGGATCATTGAACTTCCCTTCAAGAAGAAGCCGCACGATCTGATTGCGCCCCCGCGGGGAGAAGGCTTCCCTGCCCGTCGCAACGTAGGTCGGACAGGCTTGTTCGCAGTAGCCGCAGCGTGAACATTGGCTTGCCGCGTCGTAGTCGCTGCGTTCGCCGAGTTCTGTGAGAAGTCGTTTAAGCATCGCTTTCCTCGACCGCCCAGGAGTTGAGGCGGCGGTCAGGATCAAAGGCATCCTGCAGACGCGCGAACCAGGGGCCCTTCCGGGGTTTTGAGGGAACCGGAAGTTCTATTGGGATCTCGAGACGCGCTGCCGAAAGCTTCAGCGTCACTTCAAGAATGATGCCGAGGGTTCCCCATGAGCCGAGCAGGAGACGCGGGACGTCGTAACCTGCGACGCTCTTAACGACTTTCGATCCCACGGTGACTATGTCGCCGTTGGCCAGGAGTACCTTCATTGCGACAACCCCATTACGCAGCGGGGTCCAGGGGTTGGTTGCCAGAAGACCGCCGATGGTGCCTGGAACAATGGGAACGGGCGCATAGAAACCTTCCGCCTCCAGAGTTCGGTGGAGAACATGGGGTGCGATTCCGGTTTCTACGGTGACAAGTAAATTCCCTCGATCCAGATTGACGATTTGGTCCAGAACCTTCGTCGATAAAACCTCTTTTCCATCGCGAAGGTTTTTGGGAGCTTTAGTTCCTGCGCCAATGACGGTGAGAGTTTCTCCGGCTGCAGCTTTCTCACGGACGCGTTCTATAAAGAATGTTTGCGCGTCCGAGGGGGGAGGAGGAGCGGGGCGAACGGCCCCTTCAGGAGCGGCTTCTCCTTTCAAGGGAAAAAGTTTATCGGGGTTTGCAAGATTTTTGGGATCAAACGCATTTTTGATTCTCTGGAATAACGCGAGTGTCTCCGGTGTAAAAAGCCATGCCATCGCTTTTCTTTTGTCGATTCCAATTCCGTGTTCCCCTGAAATCGATCCCCCGAGTTCAACGCACATTTTTAGGATTTCAAATCCCACGGTTTTAACCCGGCGGGTCCATTCTTCGTCGCGTTCATCGTAGACGATATTCGGGTGAAGATTTCCGTCCCCTGCATGGAACAACAGCGCGGGTTCGACGTTATATTCCTTGGCGATAGCGGTGATGCGGCGCGCGGCTTCGGGAAGTTTGTCCCGCGGGACAACCCCGTCTTCGACTTGAACATTCGGCGCGAGGCGTGCGAGGGCCGCGTAGGCACTGCGCCTGCCTTCCCATAATCGTTCGCGTTCCTCATCGTTGGTCGCGAGGCGGAATTCTCCAACGTTGTGTTTTTTGCAGATCGAACTGACTTTCTCCAGGTCCCGCTCGACTTGAGTGGAGTCCCCTTCCACTTCGATTAGAAGAGCGGCTTCGGCACGCGGCAGCCCGCATGGTGAATAAGCCTCTATCGAATCGATTGTGACCCTGTCCATCGCTTCAAGAACGCGGGGAACGATGCCCGATGCGATGATGTCGGAAACGCAGCCCATCGCGGCGTCGATGGAATCAAACGAAGCCAGGATTGTTTTTATCGTGTCGGGTATTTTTAAAATACGAACCCGTGCCCGGGTGACGATTCCAAGGGTTCCTTCCGCTCCGATCATGAGACTTGAAATTTGGGGTCCGGGGTCATCCAGTGAGAAATGCTGCAGACTCCCGTCGGGCATGACCGCGTCGATGCTTAAAACATGGTTTGTCGTCGTTCCGTATTTAAGGCAGCGCGGTCCGCCTGAATTTTCGCCGATATTGCCGCCGAGTGTGCAGATTTTGAAGGAAGCCGGATCCGGCGCGTAGAACCGTCCGATTTTCGCAAGGGCGTTTTGAAGATGGATGTTGACGACGCCCGGTTCAACAACCGCTTCCTCCGTTGCCGTGTCGATTGAGACGATCTTGTTTAGTTTGACGAGAGAAATGATGACGCCGCCTTTGAGAGGGATGCAGCCGCCCGAGAGGTTTGTGCCTGCGCCGCGCGCGACGTAAGGGATGCCAAGTTCGACGCACGAGGAAACAAGGCTCTTTATTTCCTCGACCGAATTCACGATTGCGACTGCATCGGGACGGGCTCGATCAGGGGCTGCATCGTATGCGTATGTCAGTAGATCGGCTTCGCCCGTCAGCAGTTCGCCTTGGTAGGCTAAACGCAATGCGTTGAGATCGTTCACGCGGTCGGGGGTTTGGGTACCGGGGTATGGGGTCCCGTTACCGAGGGAGGCCCCTTTGTGGGCGGCGGAGGCGTTTGCGGTCCATTGACGGGGGGTGACATCCCCGGCGGCGCAGGCGGGGGAGTAAAGGCTTCCCCTTCCGCCTGTTGGGGCGCTGCTTGAGGCACCGCAGGTGCTGGCGCCTGTTGGCCGGACTCTATCGGTTTCATCGGGACGGTGAAGTAGAAAACCGATCCCTTGCCGTGTTCGGAATCGACGCCGATTCCTCCACCATGTGCCTTTACGATTTCTTGGGAAATTTTAAGCCCCAGACCGAACCCGGCCCGCCTCATTTTTACGGCATCCTCGGCTTGGAAGAAGCGCTCGAAAACACGCGGAAGATCTTCTTTCTTGATTCCAATGCCGGTGTCGCGCACGCTTATCGTGATTTGATCTGTCCCTGCCTGCACCTTGATGAAAACCGAACCCTTCTCCGACGTGTATTGAATCGCGTTTGTCGAGAGGTTTTGAATGACTTGGCCGAGGCGCAGCGAGTCGCCGTTGATGAGGGGAAGCTTTTCCGGGAGATCGATATGCAGGGTGATTTCGCGCTTATCAGCCGCTACCTTAATGCGGGATGCGACCTCGCCTGCGACTTGGAGGAGATCGCATTCTTCAAGGTTGACGCGAAGTTTTCCGTTTTCAATCGCAGCCAGATCGACGAGATCGGAGATCAGTCCTTCAAGTGTTTTTGATGAAGATTGGATGTGTTGAACGCATTTAAGTTGATCTGGCGCTTTAATCTTCCAGGATAGGAGTTCGGCATATCCGCGAATCGCGGTGAGCGGATTTTTTACATCATGGGCCACCATCGAAAAGAATTTTTGTTGAAACGCGATGAGTTGTTCGTTCTCATCATTCATTTGAGCGAGTTCTTCCCGTTGCTGCCGGTTCTCGATGATGAGGCGTCGGCGTTCAAGCGAGCGACTAATGGAGAAGAGAAGTCGCGAGGGTTCAACGGGTTTTAGCAGGCAGTCATCGAGGCCGACCTCGATAACCTGGCTCACACCTTTCATCGCGGCGTTGACCGACATTCCAAGAGCGTCCATCATTAAGATGATGCGCAAATCAGGATCAAGTTCGCGCATCTTTTGAGAGAGTTCGACGCCGGTATACTGGGCGTAGGCAAGCGCGGCGCCGACGACGGCGATGTGCATGCGGTCTTCCTGAACGATCCGGAGTCCCTCTTCAGCGCTCATGCAGGCCGAGACCTCGTAACCTTCTGCGGTCAGTGCCGCCGTCTGCTGGATCAGCATTGGCTTAAAATTATCGACGAGTAGAACGCGCCCGAGTCCTCCAGCAGTGACATCTTCCTTCCCTAGTATTAGAGGGATTGCATGTTCGGCGAGATCGCGTGCAAGAAATGAGGGACGCCCTTTTAATAAAGCACGCTCGGCGTTGTGAGCCGCGCTTGCACTCGATACCAGGAAGACGCGGCAGCCCGGAAGTTGTTGGGCTAGGCGTTGTTGGATGGGTTGCGCGTCAAACGCGTCTCCCTTCCATTGGATGATTGCGCTCTTTCCGGAAATAACAGTTTGGGGCGGCGCGGCTTCATCCTGACTTTTGCCGGTTAGTTTTGACCAGAGAGAGCCCGCATCGCCTCCGGCTTCTTCACCCCCGCCGCCCGCTGCGGCGGCCATCAGTTCCGGGAGTCCGACGGAGGTTTCCGTATTAACGGGATGAATGCCGACCGACTTTAATCGTGCCTGCAGCATGCCGGTTAAATAGAGCGTGGGGTCGGCAAGAAAAATGAGAGGTTCTTCTCTTAGGGTTCCGAGCGCTTCCATGAATTCCGCCCCGAGAGGCCACCGGATGCGCGTGACGGTTTCCGCCGGGTTGCGGGGATCTGGGACGCCGGGGGGGTCGAGGGTGATGAGTTTAGGGGAGCCGGGTTCGCAATGGTACTGCAGAAGTTCGAATTTCTGTTCAGGAGTCATGACGGCGCTGTCGCCGATGACTCCTGTGAGCTGGGTTTCTTCGTCATCCCATTGTTGGCGGGCTTCGAGCGGTGTGGCGATAACCGAGCAGACCATCTTCTTGCGTTTGCAGGCGGTCGTAAGAATTTCGCCGAGCGCGGTATCGGTGGTTATAACGATGATTCGCTTTTTCATCGTGCGGGCTCCAGGCGCGCCTCAAAGTGATTGACGTGTTCGTTTGAATCGAGACGCCGTAGGCCTGGGACGGCACTTGCCCGCGTGAGGACATCTTCAACGATCTCAGAGGTATAGTCAAGATGGTTTTGGGAATAAACGCGGCGGGGAAGCGCGAAACGCACGAGTTCCATGCGGGCGACCTCCGCTTTTCCCGGACGGCGTCGGGGGATCGGAGCACTGATGGCAACACCGCGGATTCCGCCGGTTTTGAAAATTTCACAGGCGAGTGTCGCGGCCGGGTGCAGGTCCGTCGAGAGATCGGGAAACATCGCCGCCGCATCGATAAAAACGGCATGGCCGCCGGGGGGTTCCACGAGAGGAACGCCAAGGCCGCGCAGGGATTTAGCGAAGTGTTCAATTTGCCGGATGCGATGTTCGAGGTACGATTCGTCGAGGGCTTCCCGTAGGCCGATGGCGATTGATTCCAAATCACGCCCGGCGAGGCCGCCATAGGTCGGATAACCCTCAACAACGATAAGTCGTTCACGCAGGCGGTTGGCGAGATCGGCATCACGCAGGGCGAGGACTCCTCCCGTCGACGATAACCCGTCTTTTTTGGCGCTGATCCAGCAGCCATCGGCGAGTTGGAACATTTCGCGGGCTATGTCTTCGACCGAACGGCCGCGGGCCCCGGTCTCACGGTCTTTAATTAAAAATGCGTTCTCTGCGAAGCGGCAAGCGTCAAGAAGGAACGGGGTTTTGTAATGGCGGCAAATTTCGGAAGCGTCCCTTAGATTCCGGATTGAAACAGGTTGTCCTCCCAGGGAATTGTTTGTGAGTGTCATGATCACGGCGGGAATCCGGTCGCCGTTTTGTTTTAGTTCGGCTTCCAGTGAGAGCGTGTCTATGTTTCCTTTAAAGGGATCCTCGCGCTCGAAGATCAAACCTTCCAATACTGGAATGTCCCAAGGTTCTGCGCCGGCAGCGATGATGTTCGCCCGCGTTGTGTCGAATAAACCGTTAGAGACGAAGCGTTTTCCTTCGCCCCCAATTTCAGAGAAGAGGATATGTTCCGCGCCGCGTCCTTGGTGGACGGGGATGATCTCGCGCATATCGGTTAGGTCGCGGACGGTTCGCTCAAGTTGTTTCCAGCTGCGCGATCCAGCGTAGGATTCGTCTCCGCGTTCCAGGCCCGCTCTTTGTTCGGCAGACAAAGCGGATGTGCCCGAGTCGGTTAGTAGATCGATCACTACCTTCTCGGCTGGAATTTTAAAGAGGTTGTAGCTGCACGCGCGAAGGAGTTCTTCGCGTTCGGCTTCGGTGCTTTCCCCTAGTGGCTCGACCGTCTTGGCCCGGAAAGGCTCAAAGACGGTTTTCCAGCGTTTGCCGGTCACGGGCATAGAGTAGCCCTGGCGCTTCGTGCTGTCAACGGGGGTGTTATTAAGGGGAAGCGGGCGTCTGGGGCTTGTCCGGGCAGACTTTCCGCAGCATTTCGAACGTATAAACGCCCGTCGTGTGCCCGTCGGAGAAATGGAATGCCATTGCGTAATTCCCGACAAGGTCGGCCCTGTCGGCCTTCAGGTTGAGGGGGACCGATTTTGGGTCGAGGATCTGTTCCCCGGTCCATTCGTCTTTGCAGACGGCGCAGGGGCAGATTTGGCGGAGGAGCCGGAAGGGATAGGTGCAGCGTTCTCCGTCGGGCCAGGAAATGCGGAGCGCATCATCTGCGACCTTCTCGATTTTTTCAGGTACCGATTCCATGGAAATACAACTATAGAAAATATGCAGCAAATAAAAGGATTTATTTTTCCCCGGGGGCCTAGAGCGGGGATGGGCCATAAAACAAAGCCCTGGTGGGCCTTCAGCCCTAGGTATTGGAGGGGACTTGTCTATATGCTGTTGGCAGATGCGTTGTGTTGCACTTCTTTTATCAGTGTTGTTGGCGGTGCCTCCCGCGTGGGCAGGCCCCACGGCCAAGGCTGTTTCCGTGAATGCTTCCGGAGTCGGCGTTCACGCCGTTCCGGTACTTAAGATTGCCGCTCCCGGGCTTGAGGCCGGGGGACCGTCGCTTTTAGCCCCCAGTCTTTCGGGCGCACTTCCGACGCTTCAGCCGGTGTCTATGCCGAGCGAAGTCGCCTCTCCCGTTGCGAAAGCGGCCATGCGGGAAAAGCAGGTCAATGCCGCCGCCCCCGAATCTGTTGCTACTCCAAAGCGTACAGCCCTAAAACTTGTCGCAGAGGCGATTGGCGGGGCGGCGAAAGCCGCGAAGCGCCTGCCGGGCTTGGCAGCGTTAGGAGCCAAGATTGCCGCACCGAAGGAAGGCGCTAACGCTGCCGATGCACGCGGTGATGCAGAACGTTTTTTCAATCTGAAGGCAGGGTTTGGAGATCACCGGGATGTCGAAGCCGCGCTGGATGCGGTTGACGCGGCTGAGACCTCATCAACGGGACCGACCGATTTCCTGCCCCTTGCGCCCGCAGGGAAGCGCGGCCGCGGCCGGGCGGTTGCCGGTCGTGAGAGTTCCCGCCCAAAACCGAAATATTCAGCGCGCCGGGTTAAATTTAACGGTAAGACTTTTCCCTCGGTTGCCTTTCGCCCGGATCGTCCAATTGCAGATCATTTAGTCGAAGCGATTGATCTTGCGGAAAAATCAATCACGCTTGCGGTATACGAATTTAAGAATCGGGATGTGCTGAACGCTTTGCGTAGAGCCCGTGATCGTGGTGTTGCTGTTAAGATCCTTGTCGATTTTAAGAATGCTTTTCCTTTCAAGCGGGACGATGCGGATTATTGGCCGAAGCGTTCTATCGAACTTCAGTCGCTGACGATGGAGCGTGGGTTTGACGTCCAGGTTGTTCGGGGCCTTATGAAGTGGGGCATCATGCACAACAAGGTAGGTGTGTTTGATGAGAAGTTCGCATTCTTCGGCTCTTATAACTTGTCCCGCTATGCCGAACACAATCACTTCGAAAACATAAATTTTGTCGATGACGCACGGCGCGTCGAAGCGTTGATGGGACTGCAAGCCCATCTGGAAGAAGTTGCCGTTCCCTTTGATGATGCCCTTGACCATGCTTGGACCGGGGAAGCACCGGCCCCGCCGGCATCACCAGCCCCGTCAATTCGCTTTAACGGCGTGGAATTCCCGGAGTGGGTGTTTACGCCGGGCACCCAGGCCGAAGATGTTATCGTCGAGTCTATTGAGGCCGCTAAGAAATCAATCGACCTTTCGATGTTTACTTTCTCCTCTCCCCGTATTGCACAGGCGATTCTCGCCGCGCATAAGCGGGGACTGAATGTTCGCTTGTTGTTTGATGAGTCGCAAAGCAAGGCGAGTTTTCAGGAACCCTTTGTTCAGTGGTTCGCCCAGCAGGGAATTGCCGTTAAGACGCTGGCCGGACCCAATCCGGATGGGCCCGCCTATGCTGAAAAAAACCACAACAAGTTTATGGTTTTGGATGGTAAGTTGGTTCTGACGGGATCGTTTAACTACACGACCAGTGCCGTCCATACCAATTACGAAAATCTGTTTCTGATGGATCAGCGCACGGATGCAAAGGCATACCGTGAATATTTTGCAGACATGTTTGCCATGAAGCGGGCTGCCGTTGTTGTGCCGAAGCCTGAGCCTGTAGAACTTCCCGACGCCGAAGAGCTGATCGAGGGTTTGCGAGGACCTCCGCAGGCAATTCCAGCCGCCCCGGTATGGGATGAGCTCCCGACGCCCCGTACCATCAATTTTAACGGTGAGAAATTCCCCTCCAGTTTAGTCCGCCCCCAAGACCAAGTCGCAGAGAACCTTATCAAGGCCATTGATTCTTCCAAGGAGACGATCGACCTCGCGCTCTACG
>JBFIEP010000007.1:0-17870 GCA_041603335.1 Elusimicrobiota bacterium
GCCCACTTTTTTCATCTTTGCGAGTTTTTATTTCAACCTTCGTTCCAAAGGAGCGTTCGAATCGCTTTTCAAAAGCCTCAATATCTGCCGACTTGATAGGCTTAATCTTTGCCGGCTTTTTCTTCTTGCCGACAACTTCTTCAAGGGTGCAGCCGTCAGCCAATTCCTGAGCGATGGCCTCTACCTTACGGACCGAAAGATGCCGCTCCAGGGTTAACTTAAAAAGCTTGTCGCGTTCATGGGGGTCACGCACCATGAGAAGCGCCCGCCCATGCCCCTCGGAGATTTGCTCAAACTTAATCGCCTTTTGTATCGCTTCAGGAAGATCCAACAGCCGCAGGGTATTGGAGACGGCGGACTTTGATTTCCCCATCAGCTCCGATAGTTTTCCTTGCTGAACATCGAACTCATCCATCAACTGCTTATAAGCAAGGGCTGTTTCAATGCCATTTAAATTGGCACGCTGTATATTTTCAATTAAACCAAGCGCCAAGCGATCTTGGTCGGACTTAAGCGTCCGTACGACAACCTCGATCTTATCGAGGCCCGCCAACTTAGAAGCTCGAAGACGACGTTCACCGGCAATCAATTCATAGGTGTTTGAAATAGAATCAAATGAGACCGCGATAGGCTGCGCGAGACCATGGGTCTTAATTGATTGGGCCAGTTCACTCAACTCTTCCGCGTCGAAATTTTTTCGGGGTTGAACCCGACTGGGCTTGATTAGGTTGATCAAAACCTTCTTTACCAAATCGGCGGGATCACCCTGTTGGGAGGGTTTTGAAGCCTCGGGCAGAAGCGCTTCTAAACCACGCCCCAGTGCTTTTCTCATTGCCTTCTTAGACATCTTAGTTAAACCTCATTCCCTGCCAACCTCGCCGCTTAAGGAACTCCCCAGCAAGAGACAGGTATCGTTCACCACCCTTAGAACGGGGGTCGTATTCAAAAATTGTTTTTCCAAATCCCGGCGCCTCTGCCAACCTAACAGTCCGGGGTATCGTTGTTTCATAGAGACTGGAACCAAGGAACTTAGAAAGCTCGCCTTTTACCTGCTGGGCCAAAGCAAACCGGGGATCAAACATAGTAAGAACCCCCCCCTCCAACTGCAAGCCAGGATTCAGCGAGGCCTGGACCTTCTTAATGGCGTCTATAAAGCTCGCCAGGCCCTCCAGCGCGTAGTATTCGCCCTGGATAGGGATTAGCACCTTATTGGCCGCGCAGAGCGCATTTATCGTCAATAAGCCCAAAGAAGGCGGGCAATCTATAACCACGTAGGAATAACCTTCGGCAAAGGACTCAAGGGCTTTGCGAAGCCTGTTTTCACGTGAAACTTCGTTCGAAAGTTGGATTTCGGCCGAAACCATGTCCGGACTGGAACAAATTATATCCAGAAGTTCCACACCCGTTCCTTTGATGGTTTTTTCTATCGGCTCATCATCCAGCAAATTTTCCAGGATTCCCGCATCTACCTCCTGTTTGTTAAAGCCAAGACCTGAAGTGGCATTCGCCTGGGGGTCTAAATCGATTAAAAGCGTGTCCTGGCCTAAACATGCGAGTGCAGCTGCAAAATTAATGGAGGTTGTTGTTTTTCCAACTCCTCCTTTTTGATTCGCAACTGCGATTATTTCTGCCATATGGTTTTTTTCACGTGAAAACTTTTCGGGTAGAATTTGATTTTAGTCTATGCGTTCGCGAGTGTCAACCAGATTCCGGAAAAAAACGCGCCAGTGTGTTATATTTTATCTTATATGCTCTATTTGTATCGTTTAGTATTTTATTTAATTAAAAATAAACGCACATGACCAAATACCGTCATATGCGTCCATTTAGTGCTTTTTAATTCTAATTGCTTCCGCGACCTAAATCAACTGCCGCCAACAAGAAAACCGGCGAGAGTTCCGTTAAGGAACGAAGCCATCGTCCCGGCAATCAGGGCACGAAACGCAATCCGAGCCAAATCATGACGCCGCTCTTCAGCAATGCCTCCAATTCCGCCCAGCTGAATGCCGATGCTGCTCACGTTCGCAAAACCGCACAACGCATAAGAGGCGATGATCATGCTTTTTGTCGACGTAAAAACGCCCGATTTCGTGCCGAGATCGATATAGGCTACAAACTCGTTGATGATAAATTTTGTGCCGAGAAGATTGCCGAGGGCCAGCGCGTCTGCCCACGGCGCACCCAACACCCACGCGATCGGCGAGAAAAGCACTGCCAGAATTCCCTGCAGGGTCAGCGGCGAGGCAAGAAAAAACCCGGTCACCCAACCCAAAATCCCGTCGCACATGGCGATCAAGGCGATGAAGGCGATCAGCATCGCGCCAACATTCAGCGCAAGCTCAAGACCCTTCAGCGTACCGTTAGCGGCGGCATCCACCACATTCGCATCATCTATTGGAATTTTCAGCTTAATATGGCCTGCCGTCTTGGATTTTTCGGTCTCGGGATACATGATTTTAGCCATCACCAAGCCCGCAGGAGCCGCCATAATGCTGGCCGTCATAAGATGGCCCGCGATGTTGGGAATAACATCTTTAAGAAACCCGACATAGGCCGCCATCACTCCCCCGGCCACTGTCGCAAAACCGCCGGTCATAATAGCCATCAGCTCCGACTTGGTCATGGTGGCAACATAGGGCCGCACGACGAGAGGAGCCTCCGTTTGCCCGACGAAGATGTTGGCCGCGCAGGACAACGTTTCACTGCCGCTGGTCTGCATCGTCTTGCTCATAATACGGGCAAAGCCTTCGATAATGATCTGCATAATGCCCAGGTAATAAAGAACCGACATCAAAGCGGAGAAGAAAATGATCGTCGGCAGAACCTTAAAAGCAAAGAAAGCCGTTCCCAACGCGGCGGTACCAACCGTAGCTCCGTCGGCAGCGGCGACAGGGAGCGAGAAGTTGATGAGATTTCCGAAAATAAAACTCGAGCCTTTGTCGGAAAAACTAAGGAGCTTGATGACGGTTGTATTCGCCCAACCGAAAAGCTTTTGGCCGATATCTGTTTTCAGCAAAAATAGGCCGAATGTAATCTGAAGGCCGAGCCCCACTCCGACGGTGCGGAGCTTAATGGCCTTCCTGTTTGTGGAAAAAGCATATGCAATCCCCAACAAAACAGCGTAGCCCAACAATGCGCGAAGAAAGTTTTCCATGGTCCCTCCAAGGGAAGTGAGGGATTATACCACAGAGGGGGGGGGAAGGCCGATTCGGTCAGTTGCCGAGGATGAAGTTGAAAATCAAAGGAGCAACAATCGTCGCGTCGGATTCAATCACAAACCGGGGGGTATCCTTGTCCAATTTTCCCCACGATATTTTCTCATTGGGAACCGCCCCGCTGTAAGAGCCGTAGGAGGTCGTTGAATCACTAATCTGACAAAAGTAACTCCAGAGCTTCGCATCTTCCTTTAGGTCCTGCTGGATAAGGGGAACCACGCAAATCGGGAAATCCCCGGCGATACCGCCCCCGATTTGAAAAAAGCCAACGCCGTTGTCCTTCGTATTCTCACGGTACCACGTGATCAGCGAGTCCATCATCTCAAGACCCGATTTTACGCCGGAGAGATTCTTAATCTGCCCTTTTATTTTTTGAGAGACGTAGACGTTTCCAAGGGTGGAATCCTCCCAACCGGGAGTAAAAATCGGGAGATTTTTTTCACAGGCGGCGACCATCCAAGAGTCCTTGGGATCGATCTGGTAAAACTCTTCAAGACTGCCGTTGCGAATAATCTCATACATAAACTCATAGGGAAACATGCGTGTCCCGTCGGTGTCCGCCGTTTTCCAAAACGGGAGCAGCTTCGATTCAATCCGCCGCATCGCCTCCATCTCGGGGATGCAGGTGTCGGTGACGCGATTCCAGCCTCCTTCACAAAGCTCCCATTCCTGATCTGCGGTGAGGTCGCGGTAATTAGGTATCCGTTTGTAATGATCATGGGCAACGAGATTAAAAACATCCTCTTCCAAATTCGCGCCGGTACAGCAGATCGCATGGATCTTCTCTTGACGGATTAATTCAGCGACGCTAATCCCCAACTCCGCCGTTGACATAGCCCCCGCCATCGTGAAAAACATTTTGTCACCCCTATCAAGCAAGGTCTCCCACGCCTGGGCCGCGTCGACAATCGTAGCCGCATTAAAGTGTTTATAGTTGCGTTTAATAAATTCCCGAATCGGAGCCGATTGAGCGGTTTTAGGTTTGATGGCGGTTTCAGTCATTGAGAGAGTCCTCCGTCTGTGATGAATCTGTAAAGAGAGGAGGATATGATATAAAAATCATAATGCTCCGACGAGGATTCACTTTCGCTATTCTCTTGCTTCTCGGCACCTCTCCGGCCTTTTCCCAGTCGGGTCAAAAGGGGCGCCGCCCGCGCACGCGTTCCCATCGCAGCAGACCCCGGATTCCAAAGCCTTTGGTTCCTGTAAAACCCCAAGTTCCAAGGGAAGAACCCGCGGAGGTCTTGGCCCGGCCGGAAATACTGATGCGCGCGCTTCCCAAAACCCGCCGCCTGGCCAAGGGCCGCTGGAAATCTTCCGTTGCCGATGCCCTTGAACGCGTTCTTGAATATTCGGGCGAGGGAGATCCTAAGTACTCCCCGGGGGATCCCCCCGTTGTGGCGCTCAGCTTCGAAGACGTTGTCGTCAATGGGCATGTAGGCCTTGCTGTTTTCCAAAGAATGGTCCGTCGAGCCGACTTCAAGTTCAATAAGGCATTTTGGAAAAGAATTCCCCTGCAATACGGCCGCGCCCGCATCCACGCGGGGTATGAGGGATTTAAAAATGCCGAGAAAGACACCTGGACCACTGATCCGTATTATCGGATGTACAGGAAAGGAATGTTGCGGGCCTATCGATCCATTTGTGAAACTGCCGGAGATCCGGCCTGCAAGCGATGGATAGCATCATTGCTCATGAATTATACAGAGGGCGAACTTCGCCGCTACTCGAGGGACACCCTGGTTGAAGAACTCGATCGCCCTCTCGGATTTGAAACCATCGGAGATTACACCGAAGATCCCGCTCCGGAACGCGAGCGGACGGGGATTCGACTAATTCCCGAGATGCTCGACCTCCTAACCCAGCTTCAACGGCGTGGATTTGATATTTGGGTCATGAGCACAAGCAACGACTGGTCAGCGACCATTTTTGCCGCAGAAATCGGTATCCACCCGACCCGGGTTGTCGGAATTCGGGTTAAGGTAGATGACAGCTTTTTGGGAGAAGAGCCGTTAATCCCGACCCCGACGGGAGCGGGGGCCGCCGAAGCCTTAACCCTTTTCGTCGGACGCACCCCGGTACTCGCGATAGCCTCAACGGCTGACACAGAAATACTAAGCTATGGCCACGGTGCCCGGATAGCCCTCATTGATAAACCACTCGCTGCGGAAATCGCCACTGAATGGCGAAGACGCGGCTGGTTTGTTCAATCGGCGTTCAGCCCCATCCGCGCGCCGCAGGTACTGCCGCGCTCGGCAGCGGCCGCGACTGCGGCACCAGCCCCTTGAAAATTTGTTGAATTTATTATATAATCCTATACTGAAGCACTGTCGCAATCCCGCCGAGAAGACCGCCAACCAAATAAGGAGGAGTTTTTGGTGAAGCCCAAGCAGGAAGAGGTCGGAGATTTATTTGTAACTGAATCTCTGCTAACAGTAAAGCTCATGCCGAGCAAGAAAAGTGCGTCCAAAACGATTCGTTGGTTTAATGACGGGGTCGTTTCGGACAAGCGTTTAGCGGCGAAGGACATTGCGTCCTTGGTCGGGCGCGTCCGGGGCAGAAGCCGTGTTGTTCAGCGGCTAACGCTAATGACCGACCGGGGGGTCAACCAAGACCTCGAAGATACAGGATTGCCACAGGCTGTGGAAAAAGCGGGTTTTGAGCCAATCGGCTAAACCCCATTAATTGCACAGCCTCGCCCGAACTAACTGGGCAGGGCGAAGAGGTCGCGGGCGTTGCGTGAAGTTGCGCCCGCGACCTCATCTCTTTTTAAATCGAATATTTCGGCGAGGCGCTCGGCGATCTCGACAACCCCTCGGGGTTCATTGCGTTTGCCGCGCATGCTCTGAGGCGGAAGCCAAGGAGAGTCCGTTTCCAAAACGATTTTGTCGAGCCCCGCTTCTTTTATCGCCTCGCGCAGCCCGTCATTTTTAGGATAGGTCACAGGACCATCTACGCCAAGTGCAAAATTCAGGGCTGCTAGACGGCGTGCATGCGAAATGTCCCCGGAAAAACAGTGGACCACTCCAAAAAACCGCCGTCCTTCGGGAACTTTTCTTCCAGAGAAAAAATCTTCCAAAATTCCGACCAAATCATCGTTAGAATCCCGCGAATGAATCACGACAGGAAGTCCGGCATCCCAGGCTGCACGCAGCATGCCGACCATCGCCCGTTTTTGCTGATCCGGCGCCACCGTGCAATGCTTGAAATAATCGAGACCGATTTCACCGGCGCCAACGACCTCCGGAAGAGCGGCCGCACGCACGAGCTTCGCCCCCAGCTCCGATGTCCATTGGTCCGCATAGTACGGATGAAGCCCCAGTGTGCACCGGACAATCTCAGGGCGGGCCCGGCTTAACGCAATGGCACGGTCCCATTCCCCCGGCTCATCGGCAATTTCGACAAAATGGGATACGCCAGCCTCAAGCGCGCGCAACAAGACGGCCTCACGATCCTCATCGTAACGCTCATCTCCCAGGTGCATGTGTGTGTCGATTAACATATTCGCGAGTCTACCAAAAAGAAGACCGCCCGCCTTTTCAGGCGGGCGGACGGTCATTCTTGGAAATCCTCTTTATTTCCCGAAGTGTTTCCACCGCCGAATAGATGAATTATGCTCGTGAGGCTGCTTTAGAAGGTGCTCTTCAACGCCTCCGAGGTCTTCAGATTCCTCCGGGGGAGCAGCGATCATATCGCTCCAAACCTCCTCGGCATGTTCTTCCGATTCGAGCCTATCAAACAAAAACGAAACTTCCTCTTGTGGAATATCGTTACTTTCACTGGATTTATTTGAGTTATGGGAACTGCGGGGAGCCATGCAGAAACCTCCGGGTCATAAA
The DNA here is from genome assembly GCA_041603335.1 of Elusimicrobiota bacterium. GTDB lineage: Bacteria > Elusimicrobiota > Elusimicrobia > UBA1565 > UBA1565 > UBA1565. Next base: position 7,055 of record JBFIEP010000007.1, read on the forward strand.
ATAAAAAGACTGGGCAGAACCGCCCAGACGCGATAGTGTAGCGGCAAAGCTCTCTGCCGCAATAGCAAAATTATGAAAACTCTATTTACCGGGTCGGTCGTGGGGGGAAACTTCGGCAAGAGACGACATAATGTCGATAAAAAGCTCATCTTCAGCTCCCCCTACCAGCATAAAACGCACTTTTTCTCCGACCATGTGGGCCCGGGTGAATCGAAACGGTTTTTCGGCCGTCACGACAAAACCACCCATGCCGTGAACAATAATATCTCTCATCTTATAAACAGCCTTTTCCGATACAAGCTTTCGAGTCACAAAGGATTTTAGGGTCGCAATTCCAATATTCCCCTGGGGCACACGCCGCGGGGCCGATTCAAGCTTTAAGATTCCCAAATGAGCGTAAAGCCCCTCGTGAATAAAATGACTGGGATCAGTTCCCTTTGGGTAGATATAGACACGTTCCGTCCGTTTTTCCGCATCGACAAATTCAGCCGACGCGCGATACCCCGGCGGCAAACGAAGCATGTACCCATAGTGACCGTGAAAGACAGTCGGCTCGGCATCAGCCTTCTCTCCAGCGGCGACCGCCTCCTCATTCTTTGTTTGCGCGGGCTCCCGACTCAAAAGAACCGCCATTAAAAGCAAGAGTCCCCCCGCGCCGACAGCAAACAAGGCAAGCTTCCGTTTGCCTTTGCTTTTCCGAACAGTCGCTGATTGCGCCTCGGCAAAGGCTTGATCAATCTCCGAGGGGGGAAGTCCATCCCGGATTAATTGCGTGCGCACCACCGATTCGCCATGCAGCTGGGCATGTTTTCGAATATACGCAATAAGTTCCGGGTCAGCCATATTAGGGAAGGATAGCCTAAAGCGCGGGCAATGCAAGAGCGGGAATGTTAAAAAACTGGGCCTGGTAGGATTTGAACCTACGACCAATCCGTTATGAGCGGACTGCTCTAACCCCTGAGCTACAGGCCCTAAAGCTAGTTTATTGTAACTTACTGCCAGCTATGACTGAAAATCACATTGTTGTAATCGACCCCGCTGTAGAGACACCCGCCACGGAGGCGATAGCCTCCATTGAGAGGATCTCGACTATGCCCGTTACCACGCATCAGCCTGTACTAAAAAGCAGCGCGTCGCTAAATAAAGATGTTTCCGGAGTTTGCGGCCTTATCCTGCTGGGAAGCATGGCCAGCGTCCATGACACCCTTACTTGGAAAGACGAATTGGTTGATTGGCTGCGCCCAGTTTTACGTTCCGGGGCTCCTGTCTTGGGAATATGTTTCGGCCACCAGCTGATCGCCCATGAATTCGGAGGAAAGATCGAATTCTTAAACCCGGACAAAAAACATATCCGGGGATTTCGATCAATCCGTTTTCAGAGAGGAGAATTATGGAATCGCGAAGCCGCTGAAGGGGAACTCGTGGTGTCGCACCGGGAAGGTGTCACCGAGACGCCGTTGTCAATGCGCGTGATCGGGACTTCCTCCTTGCCTAACGACGCGCTGCGTCATGAAACCCTTCCCATCTGGACGATGCAGGCCCATCCGGAAACCACCCCCCGCTACTATCAGGATCTCGGCGGAGAGGGGACTCCGGACGCAACATCATTTGTGTTTGGGAATTCGCTGATTGAATCTTTCGTCCGCTTTACTGCCAAGCAAGCGACTTAAGCGCCAATACCAATTTCCGGATCTGCGGTCCCCACCACCAGACCAGGGCATTGATCCCGCCCCAGATGCCGGCCGCACGGTAGAAGAAACTCTCACCCAACATCGACCGCAGCCAGGAACCGCCGGCGCCTGCCAGAATGATAAGAAACGGAGAAAATCCAAAACGGTACCGCGAAGCCGGTCCGCCGAAGAACATGTAGATAGCACCCAACAATATCGCTGATCCGGCCAGCGGCCAGAGCTCGGGCCGCAGCCGCGCCGCCCAAAGCCCCGCCGCACAAAGCGGAATTATAAAAACATAGGGGGCATCGAATTCAGGAAGGAAAGGGTAGAAGACTGACAATATGGAAAATACGCGGGCCTTGAGAATTTGGAAAAGGGAAAGACGCCCCTTGAGTTTCTTTATCTCTGCATCGTATAAGGCCGAGCGCTCGAACTCCGGAACATCCGGGGCCAATAGAAGCGGCGTTCCAATATCCACCGAACGCGATACCGGAAGCAAAAGAGCATGATAGCCGCTCAAGGAACCCAAGGAACCGACTGGAAGAAAGCGCTGGGTAACAATTAGGTTGCGGCCCGTCCAAACACAGAAAAACAACGAAAGAGCCGTAAGTCCTAAAACGACTTCTTTTCGGCCGAATGTTTTAAACCAGAGCGGCAATCCCATCATAATCAAGCCGACGGGCAGGAGGACCTCCGCCCGGAAAGTAAACGCAGCCCCCAAAAGAAGACCCGCCGACACCGCGCGTTTCACCGGCGACCACGGTCGACGATAAAGCGCCATCAGTCCGGCAGAAAGAAGAACACTATAGACGCCCTCGCTCAACGGCTGCACACAAATAAGGATAAGGTCGTAATAAACCGCCGCCGCCAAGCCGCACGCAAGCGCCCATTCCGGTTCGTCGAATAAATCGAGCGCAAGAATAAATAGGAAAACACACGCCAAGGCCCCCAACACGCACTGAACAATAAGGACCGCTGCCGTCGACTGACCGAAAACCGAATAGACGGCTGCCACAAAGAAGGGATATCCCGGCATGCGGGTCGCGAGATCGCCGTAGCGGCCCACATACTCCCCGCGCTCCACGAGGCTTATCGCGAACGTTTGGTATTCCAGGGCGTCCTTCTCGAGGGAGTCAGGAACACCGACGTGCGCCAAAAACCCTAAACGTAGGACAAGTGCAAGAAAAAATATTCCCAGGAGGGGTTTTGAGAGCTTAGCCACGAAGAATCGCTAAGCCATTGCTGATAAGGCTGCGTGCCTCGGCGAAAGAACGAAGGCTAAACAGCCGCTTAAGCACATATCCGGGACGCACATAAAAATCGCGCTGCACCTTTGTGCGCAGCCGCTCAAGCGTTTCTCTGTCGATAGCAGGATCTTCAAACGCCGCACTGCCCTCGACGGTGTCCATTTTCCACTTATCCTCTGAAATACTTTTTTCTTCCAATAACTTCTTCCGCCAGGTCGTACCCAGACGGGGGGTCGCGAGGTTAAACGACGCGAAATCCAAATCCAGCGCCCGGGCAAGTTCGCCCGTTTTAAGGATAGAGGCCTCATCCTGCTCGGGCAAACCCAGAATAAACGTCCCCGCCACGCGCATCCCGAAACGGCGGCACGTGTTCACGGCATCGAACATCTGATTTTTATCGATATTTTTTTTAAGAATCTTCTGCAGGGCATCATCGTCAAATTCAATCCCCACGATAACGGTATGGCATCCGCCGTCCACAAGGGCGCGCACACGCTCTTCGTCCAGGACGTCCACGCGGGAAAAGCAGGACCAGGTCAAATCGGGGAGCTCTTTTTTAATGGCCGCGCACAGCTCGAGCGTACGCTTCTTATCCACGGCAAATGTTTGATCCCTAAAATGGACCTCGCGATAGCCCGCCTTCCATAGATTTTTAAGCTCCTCAATAACCTCGCTCACGGGACGGAGCTTAAACCCCAGCGTGCTGATCGGACAGAAGGTACACCCATAGGCGCATCCAAAATCAGAAAGAACCGTCATAAAGGGTTCTTGCCGGACAAAAGGAAAGGAATAGATTTCGGCGGGAAACAAGTCAATTAAAGGTGCCGGGATTGAAAAACTGCCTTTGCCGTGATGTTCTGTCCCAATGACAAACTCCGAACCCGGTTTATAAATCACATTTTCAATCTGCTCACCCTTGGGACCGCGTAAATAGCGGAGTAGATCATCGGTGCTAAAGTCCACCAAAGTCGCTTCAAGATAATCCATCATCTCGAAAATCTTCTCTCCAAACTCCCGAAAAACATCCCCGGTCCCGACAATGCGCAATGGCGGAAAGCGGTTATGGGCCTCTGACAAAAAGGCGTGGTCCTCATCAAAACTGGGGGCGGCAACCAGGCTTACTAAAACTTCGGGGCCGAACTCCCCGATCTCTTTCAGGGTCTGCTCGGGCGTCAAGCCGCGGGCAAGCGCATCAATAACATGAACGTCATGCTCGAGAGAAAGGGTTCCCGAAAGATAGAGGAGATCAACGGGGTGATAGTAATACGAACTTTTAGAAACAGTGGTGCAGTAATAATCTCGAAGGTAGTTGCGTTTCCCGGGAGGGTTTAGCAGTAATACCTTCACTGACCGTGCCGATTGGCATGGAGGCGGATCACATCAAACAGGCATCCCATAATAAATACAAAGAGGGATGCCGTTAGATAAAACCCCGTCCACGCAAGATCGGAGCCCGCGCGCTGGCAAGCGAAACGCGCCCCAAAAACAGCCGCGCCCGCCAATGGCAAACACGCAAGCGCCACGGCAAATTTCAAAGGGTTGAAGTAGAGCATGACCTCTGTCATCAACTGCAATGTGCGAAGCGTGTCCCGCAGCATTCTCACCTTCGAACTTCCCTTGCGCGCGTCATAAGAAACCGGAACGAAACGAACAAAATGCGCTTTTTGGATAAAGGACAAGGTCATGGTTGTTGAAAGCGAATACCCATAACATCGCACCGGCAGGGATTCGGCCAGCAGCGAGCGGCGGAAAAGGCGAATTCCCGAATTCGCATCCGGAATCGGGACGCCCGCAACGAAAGTGGAGATCCGCAGTTGAATCCAGCGCAGAAAACCCTTCATGGGACTGCCCCAAAAGTTTTTTCCTTTCCGGGCACCGATCACCATATCGCACTCAGGAGCAAATTCAAGGAGCTTGGGTATGTCTGTCGCGGGGTAGGAGCCGTCAGCATCGATGGTGAGAATCCAATCACAGTCGGTCGCCGAAAACCCCGTCAACAGAGTCCGTCCATACCCCATGTTGACAGGATGGCGGATAACGCGCGCCCCGCTTTTCTCGGCGATCTCGGCGCTTTTGTCGGAAGAGCCGTCATCAACAACAAGAATCTCGGACCGCGACAGACCGCAGCCGTCAAGAACCTCCCGGATATTTTCAACGACTTCTCCGACGGCTCCGGATTCGTTAAATACCGGTATTACGACGCAGAGCGACAGCCCCTGGGCGGTTTCGTTCACGCTCAGATTTTAGCAGAAGTCGGAGAGGAAACAGCCGGAACTACGGTCCTAGGCTCGAGATTATCGGTTCGGTCGAGGTAGGTGTATTCCTTCATCATCTCTTCGTAGTAATTCAGCAAGTCCACGCCCTCGCGCTTCTTAAGAGCCCCGGCCTTAATACGGCCGTCGATTGCGGACTTAACCATCTTCACTAACTCGAACTTGTTGTATTGGATGCTTTCAAGAACATCCCATACGCGCTGCCCGCGGATGATCTCCTCCACGTAATAGCCGCCCGGTTCTTCATCATCCTCGAACACATGGACTTCGTTTACGCGTCCAAAGAGATTGTGGATATCACCCATGGTCGCTTGATAAGCCCCCATAAGAAAAATCCCGAGGTAATAGGGGTCTCCGTTAAGCGGGTGCAGCGGGAGCACATCTCCTTCTTCAGGGGAAATGAAGTTGGATACCTTTCCATCCGAATCACACGTTATGTCGGCAATTGATGCGCGGCGGGTCGGCTCTTCCTTGAGGCGATGCAGCGGCATAATCGGGAAAACCTGGTCGATTGCCCAGATGTCGGGCAATGACTGGAACACCGAGAAATTTACAAGGTACTGATCGTGCAGCGTTTTAACCATCGCTTCTACGTCTTCGGGAACATTCTCGACACGATTAACGAGCTTGGCGACGTCTACGCAAAGCGTCCAATACAGGGTTTCAACCTTCGCCTTGTCCTCTAGCCCGAGAAACCCGAGACGGAACATGGTTGACGCTTCTTCAAGCGCCTGCTGTGCATCATGAAAACTCTCCGCGAGATTCTCTTCATTGAGACCCTTTAGAGCCTCCCGGATATTGTCGACGATCTTATGTTCCGTGGGTGTTTCGTCGACGGGAATCGGTGCCGATGCGGTTTCAATCGACCCGAATGCATCAACAACTAAAATCGCATGATGTGCGGTTAAGGCACGGCCGGACTCGGTAACGAGGTTTGGCTCGGGGACCTTTTCTTCCTGACAGACTTCCTGGACGGCATACACGACATCCCGCGTATATTCCTCGAGGGTGTAGTTCATGGAGTGGTCGCTCGATGAATTAGACCCTTCATAGTCGACGCCAAGACCGCCGCCGCAGTCGAGATATTCAAGTTTAGCGCCCATTCCGTAAAGCTTCGCGTAAACCCGGGCGGCTTCTTTGACCGCTTCCTTCAAAACACGGATATCGGTCACCTGGGACCCAATATGAAAATGGAGCAGCTTCGCACAATCGAGCATGTTCCGCTTTTCGAGGGTGCGCACCGCTGCGATAATCTCGGATGTGGTAAGACCGAACTTAGCCCTGTGCCCCGCTGACGTCGCCCACTTTCCGCTTCCCTCGGTTTCAAGCTTTGCCCGTAATCCAATCATGGGACGCACGCCTTCGGCATCGGCGGCATCCAGCAGCATTTTCAGTTCCGAAAGTTTTTCAATGACAACGATAATCTTGCGTCCGATCTTGATTCCCACGCATGCCAAACGCATCATCGAAGCATCTTTGTATCCGTTTACGACCGCTAGCGCCTCATTTGAATTCATCGCGAGGACAGCCATCAATTCAGGCTTAGACCCGGCCTCAAGACCTAACTGGAAGGGCTTCCCCGCGTCGAGTACTTCCTCAACGACCTCACGAAGCTGGTTGACCTTAATCGGGTAAACACCCAGATAACGCCCCTTGTAGTCATATTGCTTGATTGCGCGCCTAAACGCACGGTTTAACGTGGCGACCCGGTCGCGGAGAATATCCTGAAATCGAATAAGCGCCGGCAGTTTTACCCCGCGGGCCACAATGTCATCGGCAACATGCTTAATGTCGATTGATCGTTTCGAGTTCCGGCGCGGGTGAAACGCCAGGCGTCCGCTGTCGTTGATTTGAAAGTAATTCAATCCCCAGCCCTTAAGGTTGTAGAGCTTTGCGGAATCTTTGGGGGTCCAATCCTTCGTCACGGGGATATTATCCCATAAAACACGGGGAATTGGATTTACGTTCCGGTTACTTCTCCGACTTTACCTATTAACAACCGGCGGCTATACTGGGAGCAATGCAAGCCTTATTGCTTTTGCTTTTATCGGCCCCCTGCAAGGCCCTCGCCGTCGAAATTAAGAGCCCGGACGGGGATATTCACTGGAATACCGGAGAGGCCGCCTACTCTTTCCTCAATAAGAGAGGGAAAAGGCGTTCCCGGAAACTCCCTGCTTTCCCAAAAAACGGAGAGTGGAAGCGCCGGCTTCTATTTTCAAAAAAAGATAATTTTTTCTGCGTTCTTGATGAAAGGGTTGAGGAACTGGGCCTCCACCTAGGGGCCCCAAGAGGTTCTGCGGCCGCGAAAATGGCCGTCTCGGAATCCACCCTGAGGCTCGTGCGAAAAAGCGGGAGCGTCGTCTGGAAAAAGAAATTACGGGATCGCCACTTCGGCGGAGAAGGAACTAAAAATGAAATTCCTCTTCAGATTGCGGAAAACGGAACACTCGCGGTCCTCCTTCAGGATGACGGTCCGCTCTCTAAAACACGGCCCGTCATTCTGGTTTTCGACCCCCGGGGTAGGGAAAAACTCGCCCTGAACTACACCGCCTGGAGCCGTGTCGATAAACTCTCCCTCTCAAGCAACGGCAAGCGCTTAGCCGTTCGCGGACTGGGACGCATTCCCGAAAAAGACACTTGGGGAAAAGCGGTCGGAGTCTACAATCTAAACGATGAAGGCGCGTGGATTCGCGGGGTTCCAAAAGCGGAATCGATCTCCGCGCTGCAGATCAATTCCGACGGGTGGGTTTGCTGCGTCCGGGAAGGCCCGGTCTTCTTTGCTTTTGATCCCTCGGGACATCGGGAGCATATCGAAGCCGCTGAAATCCGAAAACGGTTTGGGGGCAGGCAATGAGACTCGTATTAATTGGGGTCCTACTCCTGGGAACCTCAAACGTTTTCGCGGCACGAAAGAGCAATCGCCTTCCCGCGGTCCGCGTCCCCTCAAAAAAAGCAGATCCGCTCGACCAAGAATTTCGCCGGCTATCTAACAAAGGATGGCAGCCTTCCGAGAAGGCCTATGCCCGCGTGCGCGGGGGAAAACTCGTGACCGTTATTTTTAAGAAGGGGGGCGGGTCGCGTTCTTCGGAACGGCTCTACGTATACCTCGTTGGGAAAAAAGACTTCCGCACCCTCCATATGTATCCCGGGTCCAGCATGGACCTTTCGCTTGCCGAAGTCCATCGCGAAGGACGCATCTTCGATCTTGCCGGAGACAACTCCCGCATCTTCGCATACCACACAATTTTCCCGGGAATCGGTCAGGAGAAGCTTCGGGTCTATCGCTATGCCCGCGGAAAACTTCGCCATCTAGCCGACTTTGACGGCGGGCGTTTTCAAAACATTGACGGGGATAAATCCTGGGAAATTGTCGCTCAAGACCGGCCGCTTGGAAAGTACTTCATGATGAACTGCAAATCGTTTCACACAATGGCCCAAGAAGCCTTCCGAACCCGGGTCTATGGATGGCGCGATAAGCGCCTCGTAAACGTCTCGCGGGAATATTCGGATTATTTCAACAGCCGCATTGAAGAGGTGCGCAACGAAGTAGGGGGCATCGACGCGCGATCCACAAAAAACTACGGGCGCTTTCTATCGCTCACCCTCCGTCTCTATTTTGATCACGCGCAAATCGGCAAGGCCAAGCAGGGATGGGGGGAGTTTCGGAGTCTTTATCCTGTGAAGCGCTCAGACCCGAAACCGGTGAAGCAGTGTCTTAAAAATATGGAGACCGAAATCCGGGACCGCTTAAATATCCCTGCGGATTGGTAATCAGGCGGGCTTAATCACGTCCACACCGCCCATATAGGGGCGCAGCGCCTCGGGAACGGTTAAAGAACCATCGGCGTTCTGATAGTTTTCCAACACGGCAACCAAGGTTCGACCCACCGCCAAGCCGGAACCGTTAAGCGTGTGCAGCAGTTCAACGGCCCCCTTCTTGCCGCCAAGCCCTTTGCGCCGCAAGCGCGCGTTCATGCGGCGCGCTTGGAAATCGCCGCAATTGGAACAAGACGATATTTCGCGGTACCGCTTTTCACTGGGCAGCCACACTTCCAGGTCGTAAGTTTTCTTGGCCGCAAATCCCACGTCGGCCGTGCAGAGTTCAATCACGCGGTAAGGAAGCTTAAGGATCTTGAGAATCTCTTCCGCGTGTCCCGTCAACGTCTCCAGCGCGTCCATAGAATCTTCGGGCTTCACGATCCAAACGAGTTCGACTTTTTCAAATTGATGCTGGCGGATAAACCCCTTTACGTCCTTCCCGTACGAACCGGCTTCCTGTCGGAAACAGGGCGTCTGCCCGGTTATCTTTATCGGGAGATCCTCCTCAGCGACGATGGAATCGCGCACAACATTAGTGAGGGGAACTTCGGCGGTCGGAATCAAATAGTTCGTGTGCGTATTGGTCCCGTCCTCGCTTTCTTCCAGCTGTCCGGTTTTATAAAGATCCTCTTCGAATTTAGGAAGCTGTCCGGTTCCCTCGAGTATCTCGGGACGCACAATATAAGGAACCCACATTTCGGTATAGCCGTGCTTTTGCGTATGCGTATCCAACATCAATTGGGCGATTGCACGCTGAAGGCGGGCTCCCAATCCTTTAACGATCGCAAATCGCGATCCGGACAATTTGGACGCCGTCTCAAAATCAAACGCGTCAATACCCTCCCCAACGGCAACATGATCCTTTACCTCAAATTCAAACTCGCCGGGATTGACGGCGCTTTCACGAACGACGGGATTATCGTCTTCGGATTTTCCAAGCGGCACGCTCGCATCCGGAAGATGGGGGATGCTCAGCAAAAGCGCACGCGTCTTTTCGGCGATGGGGTCCAACTCTTTTTCCTTCATCCCCATCTGTTCTTTAAGCGCAGCGACCTCGGCTTTTAAAGCTTCCGCCTTGTCCTTATCCCCCGAACCCATCGCCTTTCCAATCGCCTTGGAGGAATCATTGCGCTTTGAACGCATTTCCTCGACCTCCTGAAGAAGCGCCCGATACGTCTTATCCAGCGTGAGGTATTCCTCGAGAACCGGGGAAAAATTCCCACTGCGGCTCTCAATGGCCTTGCGCGCGGCGTCGGGATCGTTACGGAGCAGTTTCGGGTCGTTCATCTTTTTCTTCCTCGGCCGCAGCACCGTTCCACGATACCGGCAGGGTTGCCTCACGGAAACGGTGGTCCAGACTTTCTCCCGGCCGCGGTTCCACCATCACCCGCAAGCGGAACGCATCCGGCCAAAATCTCTCGAGGAGATTGCCGGACAGGAGCATCTCCTGGGGGAGGGGAAACCCCTGCGGGTCATGAGTGAGCAGGGCCGGCTGGTCTCAATGATTCTCTGGGGACCGCCGGGAACGGGCAAAACAACCCTGGCCCGCCTGCTTTCGGCCCGCAGCAGCGCCGAGTTCTTCCAGCTGAATGCCGTCTCGTCTGGAGTCCGGGATGTTCGCGAGGTCATTGCCAAAGGCGAAAGACTGAAGGGGAGGCAGAAACAGACCATCCTCTTTATCGACGAAATCCACCGCTTCAACAAGGCCCAGCAGGATGCACTCCTGCACAGCGTCGAGGATGGCACGCTGACGCTGATCGGAGCGACCACCGAAAACCCGTCGTTCGAGATTATCGCCCCCCTA